>JAZKBX010000237.1:0-8048 GCA_040388455.1 Bacteroidota bacterium | reverse complement strand
ATACCACGTTCACGATAGGCTGCTCCAACAGCGGTATCAAGACTAACAGCCATATCAAAGTTCTTAATTGCATTTTTATGATCTTCGGTTTTTGCCTGTGCGATTGCCAAACGAAAAAAAGCGGCCTGAGATTTTGGGTCTTCTTTAACCACTTTTTTGTAATCTTTAATAGCGGCCTGGTAGAGTTTATTTGCACCTTTAATGTCTTTGTTTTTCAAATGTACAACGGCTGAATCACATTTATGATTACCCAATTCAAGAAAGTTGATTGAAACCGGTTCCGCCTTCGGCTCAATTTGCGCAGCTAGCTGAACAGAAAAAAAAACTAACAGGGATAAAATATATACGGGAAGGAATCTGAACATTGGCATTTCGATTTATGAATATTTCAAAGTTAATCATTAGTTATTAAAAGTCTGAAAGTTCAAAGTTAAAAAAGTTAAAAAGTTAAAAGTTTCAGGCAATAACAAAAAAACTCCCACCAATAATGATGGGAGTCTTTTACGAATAAATTAGTGATTATTTTTACAAACTTTCAAACTTTGAACTTTCAAACTTTGAACTTTTTTAAGCAGGAGTTTGTTCTGGCTTTGGCAATAATGCTTTGCGAGACAATTTGAATTTTCCTGTTTTAGGATCAACTCCAATTAATTTCACTTGTATTTTATCACCTTCCTTTAAAACACCTTCCATAGAATCCAATCTGCGGTGTTCTACTTCGGAGATGTGAAGTAAACCATCTTTACCGGACATAAATTCAACGAATGCACCAAATGGCATAATTGATTTTACTTTTCCTTCGTATACTTCACCAACTTCCGGTTGAGCAACGATGCCTTTAATTTTAGCTAATACTGCATCAATTGCATCTCTGTTAGTAGCAACGATATCAATGTGGCCCATATTGTTAATTTCTTCAATAACAATGGTAGCTCCTGTTTCGCGTTGCATTTCCTGAATGATCTTTCCTCCAGGCCCGATAATTGCACCAATAAATTCTTTAGGAATTGTAATTTTAACAATACGTGGGGCATGTGGTTTGTAATCTTCTTTTGATGTAGTAATCGTCTTAGCCATCTCAGCTAAAATGTGCATACGACCTTTTTTAGCTTGTTCTAGTGCTTCAGCCATTACTTCGTATGGTAAACCATCCACTTTTAAATCCATCTGACAAGCAGTGATCCCATCTTTAGTACCACAAACTTTAAAGTCCATATCACCCAAGTGATCCTCATCTCCTAAGATATCAGAAAGGATTGCATATTTACCTTTTTCATCTGTAATTAACCCCATTGCAATACCTGAAACAGGTTTGTTGATTTTAACACCTGCATCCATCAAAGCCAATGTACCGGCACAAACCGTAGCCATTGATGATGAACCGTTTGATTCTAAAATATCAGAAACAACACGAACGGTATAAGGATTTTCTGAAGATAATACTTGTCTCAAAGCACGTTCAGCAAGGTTACCATGTCCAATTTCACGTCTTCCCGGTCCACGGTTTGGCTTTACTTCACCTGTAGAAAATGCAGGGAAATTGTAATGCAACATAAAATTGTTTTGTCCCTGGTATAAAGCTCTGTCAATAGATTGCAGATCTAATTTAGTACCTAAAGTAACAGTGGTTAATGATTGAGTTTCTCCACGAGTGAAGATAGCAGAACCATGTGCAGATGGTAAATATCCAATTTCGCTCCAGATAGGGCGAATTTGATCTGTTTTACGACCATCTAAACGAGCTCTCTCATCTAATACGAATCTACGAACAGCATCATATTCTACTTCATGATAATATTTTTTAGAAAGAAACTCTTTTGCTTTTCTTTCTTCTTCAGGTAATGATACGATAAACTCAGTAATTACAGCTTTAAATGCTGCGCTACGTTCCTTTTTGTTAGGATTTTGTGCTTTTGCAACTGCATACGCTTTATCATAAAGAGCTTTATAAACACGCTCTTTTAATTCTGCATCATTAGTTTCATGACTATAAGTACGTTTTACTATTGGTCCTTTTGCAGCAATAACTTTAGCAGCAAGATCGTTGATAGCTTTGATCTGAATACGAATTACTTCGTGAGCAAATTTGATAGCTTCTAACATTTCGGCTTCAGAAATTTCTTTCATCTCGCCTTCCACCATCATGATATCTTTATCAGTAGCAGCAATGATCATATCCAATGTTCCTTTTGCTATTTCTTCTACTGTAGGATTTGCGATTAATTTCCCATCAACTTTTCCAACACGTACCTCAGAAACTGGTCCGTTAAATGGAATATCAGAGATTGTAATTGCTGCGGCAGCTGCTAAACAAGCAAGTGCATCCGGCATTACATTTTTTTCTCCTGAAATCAAGGATATCAATACTTGCGTATCAGAATGGTAATCATCCGGGAATAATGGACGTAATGCACGATCAACTAAACGACAGGTTAATATTTCATAATCAGATAAACGTGCTTCGCGTTTGAAGAATCCACCGGGGAAACGACCGGCAGCAGCAAATTTTTCTTGATAATCAACTGATAAAGGCAAAAAGTCTGTTCCTTCTTTTGCATCTTTGTTAGAAACTACTGTTGCAAGCAACATAGTGTTTCCCATTTTAACAACCACTGCTCCATCAGCTTGTTTCGCTAATTTTCCTGTTTCAAGTGTAATTGAGCGACCATCCGCTAATTCAAATGTGTGTGAAATTCCAATTTGTGACATGTTTTTTTGTTTTTTAATTTATTGTTTTCTTTACCTCTTTTTACATTAATTTCCGACTTGTTCTTATGCACAAAAAGCACCTAGCTGTTTAGCGAGGTGCTCTCTGATAAAAATATCGACTGATCTCAATTATTTTCTTAATTCCAGTTTTTTAACGATGGCACGGTATCTTTCGATATCGTTAGCTTTCAAATAATCCAATAAGCTACGTCTTTGTGCTACTAAAGCAATAAGAGATTTTTGAGTTCCAAAATCTTTTTTATTGGTTTTTAAGTGCCCGGTAAGGTGGTCAATTCTGAATGAGAACAAAGCGATTTGTCCCTCAGAAGTTCCGGTATCTGCTTCAGATTTACCGTATTTTTTGAAAATTTCTTTCTTAATTTCAGTTGTTAAATACATCCTATTTGGTATTTTGATTTTTTTAATTCGGATTGCAAAGATAAAGATATTTTTTTAATCCACAATAATATTATTTAGAAAGTTCATTTGGATGGTAGTTCCCCTACAAAACCTTCACAAAAAAAAATACAATATACTGATTTTCAGCAGATATCGACAAATTAATAAAAGTCATCTCCTAAAATTATAGTAAAACTCACCACTTATCATAAAAAACATGTTTCGATTTGAATCCAAGACCTCTCTTTCAACACTTTACTATATTGACATCGAAGACATTAGGTTTGTGATCAAAAAAACACTTCCAACTTTATAAAATTTAAATTACCTTTACAATTCGTTACTAAGAATTATTCTAAATAAAACTGTTAGCCTATATAATTAGGGTAATTTGCCATCATAAAAAAACATGCAAAATAGGTTTATTTCATTTTTTTTGGTTATGGCAACCGCGCTCAATGCGCAATCTTACCGGGGCACTGAGGTTATTCAAGGGGGCAGACGAACTGATTCGATCAAAGTTGAAATTAAAAATATTGGCGACCTGGTTAATTCCCCCTTCATTGATTACGCACCTCTCATCTCTGCTGATGGCTCCATGATGGTATTTACTTCTCGTAAGCCTGTAATAGAAAATAAAATAAAAAATTTAAAAGATCGCATCTATTTCTCGAATTTCGATAAAAAAAAAATGAAATGGTCAAATGCAACCCCTTTTTCAGATACAATAAACGCTCCTAACCGCAACAACTCGGCAATATCCATCTTAAATAATGGCCAGCAAATGCTGATTTACAGGGATGACTTAAATACCAATGGAGATATTTATGAATCACATATGGAAGGATCGGGCTGGACAGAACCTGTAAATATGGGCGAACCGATCAATAGCCCATATAAAGAGCCCTCTGCATGTATTTCTCCTGATGGCAGAACCATTTATTTTGTAAGTGACCGAAAAGGTGGGCTAGGTGGCTTCGATATATGGTATAGTACAAAAGATAGTGCTGAAAAATGGGGAGACGCTAAAAATATGGGCGCATCTGTAAATAGTATGGAAGATGAAGACGGCTTGTTTATCCATTCGGATGGGAAAACACTTTTTTTCAGTTCTAAAGGACATAATTCTATGGGTGGATATGATGTTTTTATGTCGGTTCTCGATCAAACTACTAAAGTTGCGTCTACACCTATAAATCTTGGGCCTTCAATTAATACAAACGAGGATGACCTGTATTTTGTAATGGAAGCAAACGGAAAAACCGGATACTATTCTTCTAACCGCCCTGGAGGATCTGGTGAAAAAGATATTTACCAGATCACCTTTGGGGAAAATATTTTGACAGGAAATTTGAGATTGCTAAAGGGACGTGTTCTTGATAAAAAAGGAAATCCAATGGTGTCGAAAATTATAGTAAAAGATAAGGCAACGGGTGATATAATAGGCACTTTTGCTTCAAATAGCGCTACCGGGAAATACCTTATTACACTGCCTGCCGATAAAAATTATGATGTGGAATTTACTGCCGATGGTTATATCCCCTACTCTTATTCCATTGAAAGCTCAAACAGGCTTGGTTATAAAGGAATTGAAAAGGATATTGTATTGGAATCAAAAAAAACTAATCGGGATGGAAAAGATGAATCACAACAAAAAAATCCAACCGTTTTTGGTAAAGTACTTGATGAAAATGGAAATCCCCTAAAAGTTTTAATAGAAGTGATTGATAACAATACAAACAAGGTAGTTGGCAAATATGAGAATTCTATAAGCACAGGAATTTTCAACCTAAAATTAAAAGCAGGAGATTACCGAATTGTTTTTAGCAAACCCTGCTATTTATTTAAATCGGTTTATGTAATTACCTCCAAATCTACCGGATATAAAAAGGATCTGGGGGATATTAATATGGAGTTGGTAGGGGTCGGGAAAAAGATCGTTCTTGATTTTATTTTGTTTGATTACACAAAAGCCTCCCTGCGTGAAGAGTCCTACTCTACTTTAGATCGTACCATCAGGCTAATGAATAGTTTAGAATCCCTGGAGATAGAAATATCCGGCCATACCGATAATGTAAGCTCAGCAGCGCACAACCAGATGCTTTCTGAAGAAAGGGCCAAAGAGGTAATGAAATATTTAGTGCGAATGGGTATTGATGGGGAACGTTTAAAATATAAAGGTTATGGATTCAGTCAGCCTGTTGCCTCAAATAATTCCGAAATGGGCCGCCAGTTGAACCGCAGAACAGAGTTAAAAGTTCTTAAGGTGGATTTAGAAGCGGAACAAATAGCAGAAATTAAACGGTTGAAAGAGACTATATTAAATGAAGCGAAAGAAAACCCTGATATTACAAATCTTGCAGCCGGACAAGAAAGCAATGAGAGCAATCCTATTCCAGATCGTTTCAAAAAATATGATACAGAAAACAACGACAAAATTTCATATTCTGAAATTATCCCAGCTATAGAATCTTTTTTAGAAGGAACTCAAAAAATGAAGGCAGAAGAAATCACTGCACTTATTGATTATTATTTAGAACAATAAGAATCAATTTTTGATTTAGAGATTATTGGTTTTAAAACTTAGTTCAGTATTTACAATCAATATGCAAAACATTTATTTGAATATAGCTTTTGTTCTGTAACCTAACTTATAAAGTATAACACTTATACTTTTGTGTATTTTATTAATTATATTGCGGAATATATTGAAAAAAAACGTCCGAATCAATTGAAATTAAACAATAACAAAACTAATCATCATAATATTACGTACACAGTTGAGGTTATTATTTTTTGTTAATTTATAGATAGTCAAAAATAAAAATTCGATCCTCAAAAAAAACCATAAACTAAGCATCTATGAGTTGCAAATTTCACTTATCATTCACACTCTTAACTGGCTTGCTTTATTATACGCCCGTTGCTGCACAGTCCTATATTAACCTTGAGGCGGGACAAGTATTTTCAACATTTAAATATATTGATAGCAAAGGCGTTGAGGACAATGCCTATTCATACAATGTGGTAAGTGCTTATAGCGTTGGTTACCAATATGCAAATGAGAACGGATTATTTGCGCGTGCAAGTATAGGTATGCGTAAAGCCGGTGCTAACTTGGTTTATAACGACATTAATTATATTTGGAATATGCAATACACTGATGTAAAAGCAGGTATTGGATATCGTTTTACCAAATGGCGTTTAAAACCCAGTATATCAGTATCCCCCTATTATGCTTACCTGCTGGATGCGTCTCAATCTATTAATGATGATAATTACGACATCAAAGACAATAAAGCAATAAAAAATTCTGATTTTGGCCTCTTTATCTCGCCCGGATTAAACATAATCCTATCGAGCTATGTTTCAATATATGCCGAATATAATTACATTTTGGGATTACAAAATATTGAAACGGCTGCGGATGAAAAATTATACAACCGTGGTTTCTCTCTCAATTTTGGTGTATCGCTGAACATCACAAAAATCGCCAAACTTAACCAGCCCAGAATAGTAAGATAGAGTAAAAAATAAAATTGTAAATTGATGAAAATAATTACTCGTTTTTTACTAATTATAGTATTGCTCTCTTTTACCAAGGGGGGATTTGCACAGTTGCGGGGCATTAACTACCAAGCAGTTGTTGTTGATGAAAATGGTAAAGAGGTAGCTGGCATTAATTTGAGTGGACAAGCCGAAAATAACAAAACCATTGGAATCCGTTTTTCAATATTAAGTGGCAGCACTACCGGACCCATTCTGTACCAGGAAACACATTCTACAAATACCGACCGATACGGTTTATTTTCATTGATCATTGGAGATGGTAGTGTTACTTCTTTAGGACAATACCAATTCCTTATTGATATTCCCTGGTCAACAGCAAATCAATTTTTAAAAGTTGAAGTAGCTATTAAGAACGATGGCGATTATAAACTAATGAGCATTCAGCAGTTTATGGCTGTTCCTTACGCTTTTTATGCTTTAAAAACTGACACCGCCTCTTATGCATTAACTGCCGGAACACCTGGTACTCCTGGCACTACAGGATCAACAGGTGCTTTTGGATCAACGGGTGCAATAGGATCAACGGGTGCAACTGGCTCAATGGGTGCAACTGGATTGCAAGGATCAACTGGTTCAACTGGTGATGTGGGATCTACTGGATCGACAGGCAGAACAGGAGCAACAGGCAGGACAGGGTCAACAGGAGATACAGGAAGTACGGGATCAACAGGTAATACAGGAAGCACTGGTTCAACGGGAGATACGGGAAGTACTGGTTCAACTGGAGATACAGGAAGTACTGGTTCAACGGGTGCTACTGGAAGTACAGGTTCCACTGGAGATACTGGAAGCACTGGCTCAACTGGGGATACAGGAAGTACTGGCTCAACAGGAGATACAGGAAGTACTGGTTCCACAGGAGATACAGGAAGTACTGGCTCAACTGGGGATACAGGAAGGACTGGTTCCACAGGAGATACAGGAAGTACTGGCTCAACTGGCCTTACAGGAAGTACTGGCTCAACTGGGGATACAGGGAGTACCGGCTCCACTGGCCTTACAGGAAATACTGGTTCTACGGGAGATACGGGAGATACGGGAAGTACAGGCCCTACCGGATCAGGTGGATCTACCGGTTCTACTGGTCCTGGAACAATTTGCGGTGGTGCCAACACCAATTATGTTACAAAATTTACAAGTGCATCTGATATGTGTAATTCCATTATTTACGATAATGGAACCAGTATAGGGATCGGAACACCTTTACCCCTAAGCAAACTTCACATAAAAGATTCAGCTGACGTTGCTCTTACAATTGAAAGCCGCTTAAGCACTGGTGCCCCTTATCTTTCTTTAACCAATGATGTTGCTAAAAGTTTAAGTGTATCATTACAAGGATCCACTTCTACCTTCCATCCCAACAGTGCCAT
>JAZKBX010000236.1:0-8837 GCA_040388455.1 Bacteroidota bacterium | reverse complement strand
TTGATTAAAGGAGGAAGTACATTAGAGGAATTTGCTAAGATCAAAAATATTGTATTTGATAAAACAGGAACACTTACAACCGGGGATTTTAAAATTAAAAAAATAGAATCTTTTGATGGGGTAAGTGAAACGGAAGTGAAAGAAATTTTGTTTGTTCTTGAACAACACTCCTCTCATCCAATAGCAAAATCAATTATTACAGAACTTAATGGAATCACAGTCACAAAAAAATTCATTAATATCAAAGAAGAAAAAGGTTTAGGAATAACAGCTACTGATGAACAAAATAACACCTACCAGGTTGGTTCCTATAAAATTGCAGCTCAAATCAGCTCAAATGATACACATAACATATATGTATTGAAAAACAATTTGCTGATAGCGACTATTGATATCGAAGATGCTATAAAGCTGAATGCCGGGGAAACGATCACTGAACTTCAGGGACAGGGTATCACAACAATTATGCTCAGCGGTGATAATCGGAAAAAATGCGAAGACTTAGCTAAAAAAATAAATATTGCTAAGATATTCAGCGAACAATCGCCATCACAAAAATTGGAGGTGATTGAACAACTTACCAAAAGCACACCTACCGCAATGGTTGGAGATGGTATAAATGATGCTCCCGCTTTAGCTAAAGCAACAGTGGGCATTTCATTGAGTAATGCTACGCAGGTGGCGATACAAACAGCACAAATTATTTTATTGAAAAACAACGATCTGTCAATGCTTACACAGGCACACCTGATCAGCAAACATACACTTATCACTATCAAGCAAAATTTATTCTGGGCATTTTTTTATAACATAGTAGCCATACCTGTTGCAGCTATGGGGTTTCTTAGCCCTACCCTCGGGGCCTTGACCATGGCTTTTTCTGACGTAATTGTAATTGGAAATTCTATCCGGTTAAAAACTAAAAAGTTAGATTAAAATATAATGCAAAATAATTTTTCTACTGTTTTGAATGAAACTGAAAGCCCGATACGCTACAATATTTTATTTTTAACAAAGTGGTATCCTAACAAATTTGATCCGCAATTGGGTGTATTCGTTAAAAAGCACGCTAAAGCGGTTTCTGATTTGTGCAATGTAAATGTTTTGTATGTATGCGCGGACGAATATGCCACTACAACCTATGAAACAATCCTCTCAGACCCGGAGGGTTTTACTGAAATCATCGTCTATTATAAAAAAGACAATTCAATACTAAAATCAATAATTAATCCTTTCCGCTACATTAAAGCCAATAGAATTGGAATACGAGAGGTTCAAAAAACATTGGGAGTGATCGATCTGATCCATGTTAATGTATTGAACAGGCCGGGGCTAATTGCGCTGCTCATTAATAAATTAAAAGGTATCCCTTTTATTATTACAGAACACTGGACGGGATATGTTTCCGGTAAATATGAAAAATCAAGTGTTCTGAAAAAATGGTTTACCAAATTAATAATTAACAACGCAAGTGCTGTAACAACAGTTTCTGAAAGTTTAAAAAAAAAGATGCAAGAACTTGGATTGCATGCCAATTATGTGATAGTGTCCAATATTATTGAAAACATTGATGTTCCAGTGCCTTCTATTAATTCTACGAATGAGCACACTCCTGCAAAAATAAAAATTTTGACTGTTGCCGATCTGGTGGATTTTCACAAAAATATCAGCGGTATCATAAAAGCGATTGCAAGCATTTCAAAACAAAACTCAACTATTGAATATCACGTGATAGGGGATGGCCCTGATAAACAGATGCTTTCATCTCTTGCCGACTCATTACAAGGTGCTACTAAATTTATTTTTTTTCATGGTCGTCAGGCAAATGAATATGTGTATGATTTTTTGAAACAAGTTGATTTTGTTATTATCAACAGCAATTTTGAAACATTTTCGGTTGTGGCTGCGGAGGCTTTGGTAAATGGAAAGCCTGTAATTTCAACCATTTGCGGTGGCCCGGAAGAATTTATTACTCCCGACTTTGGAATATTAATTGAGCCCGGAAAAGAACTGCAATTGGAAGAGGCTATCATTAAAATGATCTCCACTTTCAAAAATTATGATGCTCAAAAATTAAATCAGTATATCAGCCAAAAATATAATTATCAAACAATTGGTAAACAATTTTACAACATTTATAAACCTCTGATAACTAACTTCACTGTTGGATTATCAGGCAAAAAATTACCGATCGATCCGGAATGGAAGGTACTAGATGTTGGTAGCGGACACCGTCCCAATAGAAGGGCAAATGTTTTAATTGATAATGAACTCAATGAAACAGAACATCGTTCGGGGAAAAAAGCAAGTGTACCATCTGATAAAAAAATGGTTGTTGGTGATGCGCTCAATATGCCCTTTAAGGACAAGGAATTTGATTTTATCATCGCATCACATATTGCAGAGCATATTGATGATCCCGAACAATTTTGTAAGGAACTTGTCCGTGTGGGAAAACGCGGTTATATTGAAACTCCTGGTGCATTAGATGAATTCTTTTTAAATGAACCTTTTCACAAATGGATAGTAAGTAAAAAAGATAATTGTTTGATTTTTAAGGAGAAGAAAAATTTCAAACCATTTTCAGAATTTTTTTATGGATTGTATTACTTAAACGAAACCCGCACAGGACACAAACCTCTTTATTCAACGAATTACCTTTTTAAATTAAAATCGAAATTTCTGGGTAAAATTTGGCCTTACCTGCCAAAAACATATACCCGGTTTTATTGGGAAAATTCCATTCAGGTGAAGGTAATTCGTAACACTTTAAAATAAAAATAATTTGAGAATTTAAAATGATTTGAATTTATTTTTTATCCAGTTTTCGCTGAATTATTAATAATTGCAATTACTCTTTCATTGCTAAATTTGCGTTAGGGATTGCAACGAAAATCCTTTTCTTTTTAGAAAAGATTGAAGTGGAAAGCCCGGCCCTTTCTCTTTTAAGAAAGGGAACGCCCAAATGAATTTTATTTTATAAAGTTTTAAAATGTATCAATATTTAAAAAGGGAATAAATTCTGAAGTTCAGTTAATTATCAGATAAAAAAAATATTAAATGAATAAATTAAGTAAATTATTTAAAGCAATAGCCTTGATAATACGGCAGCCCGCACTGTTAAACAAAGTACTTGATGATGGGGATGTCAATAAACAACAGGTAATTGAAACTTACAACTTACCTAAAGGATTAAAAACGATTGACATCAGAGATCTGTTGCCGGATTTTTCTGAAACTGTTGAACCATACTGCTCTATTGACGGTGGATCTACTCCCTTTGATCTTGCGTTATTAAAGGGTTTGGCAAAACGAAAAACAGATTGTATCTATTTTGAAATTGGCACCTGGCGCGGTGAAAGTGCTGCTAATATTGCAAGTGTAGCTAAACAGGTTGTAACGCTTAATTTGCCGGATGAAGAAATGCTTAAGATCGGACTTGATAAAAAGTATGTGGGCTTGCATCGTTTCTTTTCGAATGGTTTAAAAAATGTAACACATATCCAGGCCAATTCTCAAACCTTTGATTACAATAGTTTAAATCAAAAATTTGATTTGATCTTTATTGATGGTGACCATCATTATGAAAGTGTAAAAAACGACACTACGAATGCATTTAAGCTTTTAAAAGATGAAAATTCGATAATTATATGGCATGATTACGGAAACGATCCATCAGATATCAGGTGGGATGTTTTGCGAGGTATTTTGGATGGCGCTCCAAATGAAAAACGTGGTAATTTATACCGTGTATCAAACACGTTATGTGCTATTTATACAGCCGGTATTATAAAGGCTGAATATTTTGAACCTTTTTCTGATCCTGATAAGTTTTTTTCTATTAGCCTAAAGGTGAAAACAGTATAGAGGTTAAAAAAACTTGGGATTTTTTATTATGACTGGACGTTTTCACCCAATAATTTATTGCAAAATATAACACTTAAAATTCAAACGTAAATCGGTTAAAAAGATGGAACAGATCTCAAAATATTTTAATGCCGAAAGAGGTGAAAGTCTTTTATTTGCTGCGATTGGTTTAGTGGCAATAATTTTAGGGTCTTATTTTTTAATAAAAATAAAACAACCTTTTTATAACGGAATGGCGATTCCATTGGTTTTAATAGCTCTCATTCAATTAACTGTTGGGGCATCGGTGTATTTTCGGAGTCCAAAAGATATTTTGAAAGTTGAAAATATGATCTCAAATGATAAAGAAAAAATTAAAACAGAAGAAATTCCAAGAATGGAAACGGTAATGAAATTTTTTTTAATTTATCGTTATGTCGAATTAGTATTGATGATAGCCGGGTTAATTCTGATGTTTACCTTCAAAGAAAATGAATTTATAAAAGGTGTTGGTATTGGTCTGTTTATTCAGGCGGCTTTGATGTTGACACTTGATTTTTTTGCTGAAAAACGAGGGCATGAATACCTGACTTTTTTAATAAATTTAAGTGCCAAATAAACGGATTAACAAATTACAAAAACTGTTTACGAATATTATAAACCTATCATTTAATGTTAATTTGAAAGATTAATTTTAAAATCAACTTGTACAATGCTGAAAACTATTTTTGTTTTAAGTAGATGATTTTCATATATTTGTAAAAAGTAAGAAAAAGATAATATTTATATAAATTTAAATTAAGACTAATGAAAAAACATTTACTTATTGGGATCGCAATTAGTATTGGAGGAATTGCCATAGCGCAAAATTCTAACAATACAGGTCATATTGCGCCAAAACTAAAACCCTCAATTGCAAACAAGGCTGTTCCTTATAAAAAACAAATGATCGATTCAGGTGCACCTTCTTTTCAGGCAGCTGTTAATTCTTCAAATTCACATAATCAGAATAGCGTTTCTTCAAGAGCAACAACATCTACTGTAATTGGGACTTCCTTTTATGATTTGCAAACAAATGCGTCTGTTTGTAATCGTATTGTCTTGAATACAGATGGTACTATTGCTGCAACATGGACCATGTCTCATGATGCAGCTCCAACCTCTTCACCAGACCGTGGTACTGGTTATAATTATTTTGATGGAACAACATGGGGCACTCCTCCAACAGCCCGGTTAGAAAGTATCCGCTGTGGATGGCCTAATATAGCTGTTACAGCAACAGGTGGCGAAGTGATCGTATCTCATGAAGCAACTTCAGGTGTAGGGAATGTACACGTTTTATCCAGACCTGCTAAAGGAACCGGGTTATGGAAAGATACAACACTAGGTTACCCTGATGTTTGGCCACGTATGGTTGTGGGCGGAGCAAACGGAAATACAATTCACATTATTTCTCAAACTACCGGTGTTGATGGAGCCCCATTTCATGGGCAGGATGGAGCAATAGCTTATTCACGCTCACTTGACGGAGGTACTACCTGGGATAAATATCATACTGTTATTCCTGAAATTGATTCATCAAAATATTTAGGTTTTGGTGGTGATTCTTATGCTATAGATTCAAAAGGTGATACGATCGTTATCGTTGCAGGAGGATTTGATGTAGATGTTGTTCTGCTTAAATCTATTGATAATGGTACTACCTGGACTAAAAAAATTGTTAAAAAATTTCCAATTCCATTGTACTCTTCTGAAACTATGACCACGGATGTGGACCTTGATGGAATTATTGATACAATTGAAACAAATGATGCTTCAGTGGCTGTTTTATTAGACAATCAAGGAAAAGCACACGTATGGTATGGTTTAATGAGAGTGGTTTGTGATGATCCGGGAACAGCAACAGGTCAGGGATTATCTTATTTCCCGGGCACTGATGGATTAAACTACTGGAATGAAACAATGGCCGTACCGGGTACATGTGCTTTTGCTCAGGATATTGATTTAGACGGACAATTGAATGTATCCGCTTGGGGAAGCTACCAACTATCATTAACATCCATGCCAAGTGCCGGAATCGATAGTGCTGGAAACATTTATCTTTCTTATGGAAGTATTTATGAAGGAATTTCGGATGATGGAACAGCAGGTGGAGGAAAAAGTTATCGTCACACTTATTTATTGAGATCCACTGATGGGGGAGTAACCTGGTGCGGGCCTATTAATATAACTGATCCGGAGGGACCAAATCACCTGGATTATACTGAAGGTGTATTTGGTGCGATTTCAAGACATATTGACGATAAGGTACACTTGGTGCTTCAAAGAGATACAAGTCCTGGCCACGCCTTAGGGACAGCCGGTACTGATCCACAAAGTGGTAATGAATCTGAAATTGTTTATGTAGAACTTCCTGTTACAGATTTTGACGCATTTACAGTTTGTGATAGTCTTTTGTTTAACGGTAGTGTTCTTGGAATAAAAGAAAACTTTGAAAACGGAAGTACTGTTAATTTGTATCCAAATCCTGCAACTAATTCAGTTAACTTATTATATAATTTAACCAACGGTGCAAAAGTAAATGTAAGAATATACAATGTAGTAGGGCAAGAGCTTAGTACTTTCGAAAAAGAATTACCTGCAGGAAACAATTCTTTAAATATTAATCTTGAAAATTACAAACAAGGAGTTTATTTTGTAAAATCAACAATTCAAGGTAAATTGGTTACTAAAAAATTAGTGGTTGAATAAAATTTGGTTTAAGGCTAGGTTAAAAAACAAATTTGCTAATCTTTGCCATTATTGAATAAAAAGGAAGCTGAATGAAAATATTTTCATTCAGCTTTTTTTTGTGGTATAAAACAGAATTCGTTTGGATTAATACCATTATCTAATATATTTAATACCAATAGTTAATGGATAAGAAACCTGACAGGTTTTCAAAACCTGTTAGGTTTAACTGACTTTAAAAATAAAATTATGTGATTATTTTATAACCAGTGTTGGTATAAAGAATAGGCAAAATCCATCTAGTTTCAGCATCTATGAGATTCCGAAACAAGTTCGGAATGGCTTTTTTTCATGACTTATTTGCGGTTTTGGTATAAAGGCTCCTAAGATCACGAATATAAGTTGAAATATCGCGCTGATAAATTATTGGGGTTATTCACAACCTGAAAAATCCTTGTAAATACAGCACTTTTCTATAAGCCTTAATGAGGAAAATCTGCCAAAATGGTTTATAGATAAAGAAAAACCGGACTGTGTTTGCCCTTGGTTAAAGCAAATACAGTCCGGTTAAGAACCAATTTGATAAAGACTTACCTCAGATCTTCCACAGATATTCCAGGGTGCGCTTTGGGGTTAAAAGTGAAGTTAGCGTCAGGGATATCACCATTACCAACAAATGATTTTATGGCATAGGTTTGAGTGGTTCCATCCTTCATCATCATTTTTACACTAATAATTTGTTTTTTTACTTTATCAATGCTCAATTTAACGGTATGAAATTTTTGTTTATCAGGGTTTTCAGGAAATAAGCTGATCGTTTGCGTTGCAGCATCTTCCGAATCAAATTTATACTTATAACCTTTTTCATACATTGTAAAAATAGAGGTAGGGCTTAAAGCACTATTGTCAACTTCCATATCCTTTATTATCACTTCGTTGGCATCTGTTACAAAATCCCAAACCGTTTTACCGTCCGAATAGATCTCATGGCCCGGAATTACCAATTTGTATTTATTACCTTTCGTTTCAAGTTTGGAATCCTGCGTTTCCTTGGTCTTGTCTTTCTTTTCCAACGTTTTGGTGAACGATGCTTTAATACTCGTGTAAGCTTTTGTTTTAGCACTTAACTCATCTAAAATCTTCTTAGCTTTCAGATCGTTTTGAGCAATGGACGTTAAATATCCCAGGGTCAGCAGTGCAATTATTGTTATTTTTTTTGAAAACATTTTCGTTATTTTTTAATTGTTATTGGACTTATTCAAAAACTGTTCCAAAGATAACATATCCTTAATTAATACTTCACGGGCCTTCGAGCCTTCAAAGCGGCCAAGGATTCCGGCAGCCTCTAATTGATCTACAATTCTGCCCGCACGGTTATAGCCTAATTTTAATTTACGCTGGATCAATGAGGTAGAACCTTGCTGGGTTGACACCACAATTTCGGCTGCCTGGTTGAACATGCTATCCCTTTCAGATGGATCCATATCCTCTTTTCCGCTTCCTTCACCATTTTCATCAACATATTCAGGTAATAAATAAGCATTAGGGTATCCACGTTGACTTCCAATAAATTCACAGATCTTTTCCACTTCAGGTGTATCAACAAAAGCACATTGCAAACGAATAAGATCGTTGCCTGTTGATAATAGCATATCGCCTCTTCCAATCAGCTGATCAGCTCCGCCAGAATCTAAAATGGTGCGTGAATCAATTTTGGATGTTACACGAAAGGCAATACGAGCAGGGAAATTGGCTTTTATAGTGCCGGTAATGATATTAACGGACGGCCTTTGTGTTGCAATAACCAAGTGAATACCAACAGCACGTGCAAGCTGCGCTATTCGGGCAATAGGAGCTTCTACCTCTTTTCCGGCTGTCATTATCAGATCGGCAAACTCATCAATTACTAAAACAATGTATGGTAAAAATTTATGTCCGTTATTAGGATTGAGTTTACGAGCGATAAACTTAGAGTTGTATTCTTTTATATTCCTCACCTGTGCTTCTTTCAAAAGATCATAACGCTGATCCATTTCAATGCATAAGGAGCTTAGTGTATGTACTACTTTTTTAGTATCTGTAATGATCGCATCTGCACTATCTGGTAACTTTGCAAGGAAGTGCCTTTCAATTTTATTAAACAGCGTTAACTCCACTTTTTTAGGGTCAACCAATACAAATTTAATTTGAGAGGGATGTTTTTTGTATAACAAAGAAACAAGAATGGCATTTAATCCAACTGACTTCCCTTGTCCGGTAGC
>JAZKBX010000235.1:907-11466 GCA_040388455.1 Bacteroidota bacterium | reverse complement strand
TTCAATCTTTTCTAAACAGAAAAGGATTTACGTTGCAATCCCTAACGCAGCATTTCGAAATGAAGAGCGATTAGAATAAAAAACATAAAGCCACACACTTTCTCGACTCCGCTCGAAATGACCAACACACAGTGTCAGTTTGAGCGGAGTTGTTATTTTTTGGCAAATTGAACTTTTGGAATTTAGCCTTAAAGAGAAATACCTTAGGCCTAAAGATTTTTAACCACATAGAAACATAGTTTTTAAAATGGTGTAAAAAAACATAGCCGAAGCTTTTAACATAGACCATGTAAAAACAGTTTTCTATAAAAACTCTTTTAACCTATGTTTCTATGTGGTTTATATTGGGAAATTAGACAGTAGAAACCCCATTTACATCAGTAGTTAATACTTCCGTCATGTAATCAAAAAAGGGACGCATTTTTTTAAAGGTATCATTTACCTGTTTCAAAAAATCATCCGCTAACACTTCCTTATCGCTGAATTTGTGGACAAGTAAAAATTGTTTGTAACGGATAAGGTCAATAGCTGCGTTATCAGCATCAAAACCTTTAGGAGTGGTTTTCACCTGTTCGCCTTCTAAACTGCCGAATGTATTTATAAAAGATTTGTTTTTTAATATTTTGCGTAAAGGAGCAGCATCATGCGCAAACTCATCTCTTATACGTTTTAGATCTTTTGGCTCCGGATCCCAGAAACCACCTGCTGCAAATGTATTACCCGGTTCAATGTGAAAATAATATCCTCCTCTTCGGTTTTTTGTTGCACGCTTAAAGCCACCGCCCCAATTGTTTTTATACGGTGTTTTATCTTTCGAAAACCGTGTATCACGGTAAATACGGTGCAAACTCTTTTTCCCGGACGGATTTTCAATAACATCATGCTTATTCATTTCCAATAGCAGATCATCTACAAAGCCTTCGATCTGCGATAGCTCCAACAAATACCTTTCCTTATGAGCAGCAAACCAATCACGGTTATTATTCTTCTTTAACTGTTTTAAAAACTCTAAATTAGATGGTAATATTTTAGCTTTTGCCATAATGGTTGTTGGTTTTATAATGGTAAAATTAAAGAAAAATATAGATCAATTTGGATTTGATTACGAAGAAACGAATTGCAATTGCCGGATTATCAATTTTTTTTGTAAATTCACCATACAAAAAATATGGTCCTATGAAAAAATCTATACAATTAGTATCAACAATTGCAGTTTTTTTAATCGCAACGGCCTTTAAAAACGGCACTATTCAAGAATTGGCTATTGGTTCTGAAATACCAAAAGCGGATCACAAAATGATGGATGTTACCGGAAAAGAAGTTTCGTTGACTGATGTAAAAGGAGAAAATGGTTTGCTTGTGATTTTTTCCTGCAACACCTGTCCGTACGTAAAATTAACTGAAGTGCGTATCAAAGAAGTAGCAACGCTTGCAACAACAAACAAAATCGGTGTGATCATCGTTAATTCAAATGAAGCACAGCGCGATGCGGAAGATTCTTTTGAAGAAATGAAAAAATATGCAAAAGCACAGTTTTATAATTTTAGTTATGTTGTGGATAAAAATTCCCAATTGGCTAATGCTTTTGGTGCTACCCGCACTCCTCATATTTTTTTGTTTGATAAAAAAGGATTGGCTTACCGTGGAGCCATTGATGATAATATAAAAGATGCCAATGATGCTAAAGAACATTTTTTAAAAGATGCTATCATAGCCCTTGGAGCAGGTAAAGCAGTAAAAACAAATTCTACAAAATCGGTAGGTTGTTCTATTAAAAGACTGGAAGAATAATCATACTGAACAATCACACAAAAAAACTAAATTCAATGAAGTCCCGCATTACCTAGCGGGACTTTATTGTTTATCCTCTTTTAGTATCGAATTATGAATCCCATAAAAGTAATAATTCCAATTCCAACCTATGGCTTTGATCCAACAGAAGTAGCTATCCCATGGAAACTCCTTTCAGATAAAAATTTCGATGTTCAATTTTCAACACCCGATGGTAAAAAAGCAAAAGCAGATACTAAAATGCTTACAGGAGAAAATCTTGGCATTTGGAAAGGAGTTTTAAAAGCACGAAAAGATGCTGTTCAAGCCTATAATGAAATGGAAACGAGCGAGGCATTTTGTGATCCCATAAAATATTCAGAGCTGAAAGAAAATGATTTTGATGCGATCCTTTTGCCGGGTGGCCACGATAAAGGAGTAAAGGAATACCTGGAATCTTCTATTTTACAGCAACTTATTGTTGAGTTTTTTAAAGCTAAAAAGCCAGTTGCAGCCATTTGTCACGGTGTAGTATTGGTTGCCCGAAGTATAGATCGTGATGAAAAAAAATCTGTGATTCATAACTACAAAACAACCTCTTTATTAAAAACTCAGGAATTAACGGCATATACCATGACGAAATTATGGCTGAAGGATTACTATCTAACCTACCCTGAAATTACGGTACAAGATGAGGTTACTTCAGTACTGTCTGACAAAAACAATTTCCTGACAGGGCCAACACCTTTGTTTAGAGATGATCTCAAACATCTGGAAAGAGGTTTTGCAGTTAGGGATGGTAATTATTTGTCGGCTCGCTGGCCCGGTGATGCGTATAAATTTTCATTGGAATTTATTAAGATGTTGGAAGAAAAAAAATAATGCTTCCCTACTCCCCCACTCTATAGTGCAATGATTCTTCCGCAGCATTTTTTATAATATGTTCCGCCTCTTCATCACCAATGTATTTATCAATAAGCTTATGCCCGAAATAAATTAATGGGGTAAGAACAACTGCAATGATCAGTTTAAATGTATAACCGGTTAGCGCTGCATTTATAAACACTTCTGTGGTCATTTTTCCCGGCAACCAAAAAGCAATACCTAATACCACAAATGTATCCACTAATTGAGAAACAACAGTAGAACCGGTACTTCTGAGCCACAGCATTTTACCTCCTGTTTTATCCCGTAAAAGCCAAAAAATAAATATATCAATAAATTGTGAGGTTAAAAATGCTACTATACTGCCTGCAATGATCCACATGCTTTGACCAAACACTGCATAAAACTCAGAATCGGTAACAGTAGAAATTCCAATAGCTGCCGGAACTTTAATTGCAAAAAATAAGATCACAAAAGCGTATGCAATCAAAGATGCGGTAATTAATGATAGTTTTCTTACTCCTGCTTTTCCATAATATTCATTAATTAGATCGGTTGTTAAAAACACAATGGGCCAGGGAATAATACCTATGCTCATTATAAACGGACCTATTTGTATCAGCTTTCCACCAATCAATTCAGCAACTATGGCATTGGTAATAAAAATACCGGCTAATATTATAAAAACAAGTTGTTTCTTTGATTTAAACATTCTGATTTTCGATTGAAGATTTCGGATTTAATGAACATTTAACGTTTCGCAGGCTTGTGCAGTGCGGGATTTGGAAGCACTTCATTGTCTACGAGCACAAATATAATTAGAATTACCAAAGTTTAATTTACCTCGTTAGCCCGCATTGCACAAGCGTGCTGTCAGCGGTTCGGGCTTTTTGTCCTTCGTTGTTATTTAGGTTTATAGTTTTTCTTAATTCCATATTTCATTCATCTCTGTCAGTACAATTGGTTTGTCGTCAGTAACAACAATAGTATGTTCGTGTTGTGCCATAAAACCGCCCTTATTACCTACCATTGTCCAACCGTCTTGTAAAGTTTCAGCATATGTGGAAGTCGTTGAAATAAATGTTTCAATAGCAACTACGGAATTTTTCTTAAACCTTGTAAGATTAAATCTATCTCTGAAATTAGCTATTTCACTTGGTTCTTCGTGAAGACTTCTTCCTATACCGTGACCTGTCAAGTTTTTGATGACTTTGTAACCTCTTTTCTTAGCTTCAGTTTCAATTAAAAATCCAATGTCAGAAATGCGAACCCCACCTTTTATATTATGAATTGCTTTATGTAAAATTTGTCTTGAAGCCTCAATAAGTTTTTGGTGTTGATTTACATCCGTCCCAATAACAAATGACCCTCCGTTGTCCGACCAAAAGCCATCTAGTTCTGCTGAAACGTCAATATTAATTAAATCACCTTCCTTAATTATTTTCTTGTCAGATGGTATACCGTGACAAAATTCATTATTTATACTTATGCACGTCCAGCCAGGAAAACCATAAGTCAAATATGGTGCTGATTTTGCTCCTATGTCATTAAGGATTTGTCCGCCATAGTTGTCTAATTCCTTTGTCGTCATACCCGGTTGGGCAAAGTTTCTCATTTCTTTCAAAGTATAGGCAACAGCTTCGCTTGCCTTTTTCATTCCGATTAATTCTGACTCTTTTGTTATTGACATATTTTTCTTTTTTTCTAATTAAGTATTTGTCGTGTCGTTTTTAGCCTGACCACTAACAAATATATAAGTGCAGAATTTTAATTATAAACTATTCAAAAACTCCTCCGTTGCATTATAAATATATTCTAAATCATTATTACTAATACAATATGGAGGCAGTATATACATTATGTTTCCAAGGGGACGAAGAATAATTCCGCGAGAAATAAAAAACTCTGAAATATGTTCCGCCAAAGAATTCAGGTAATTGGTTTGTTCGCCCGTTTTTATTTCAAAAGCGATAATAGTTCCTAATTGACGAACATCAATTAGTGCTTTATGTGATCTTATTTTCTGTAAAAATAAATGATGCTGTTGCTCTATACGCTTAATGTTATCAAATGCTTCGGGTTTATCAAACAGATCCATACTGGCCAAAGCGGCAGAACATGCGGTAGGATTAGCAGTATAAGAATGGCCGTGATAAAAGGTTTTCATTTTATCATCACTTAAAAATTCATCGTAAATAAATTGAGCGCAAGCAGTTGCACCAAGGGGCATTACACCACCGGTCAAGCCTTTACTCATACAAATGATATCGGGCTTTTGTTCCAAATATTCGCTTGCAAAAAATTTGCCTGTCCGTCCAAAACCTGTCATGACCTCGTCAGCAATAGTGATCACATTTTTATCCCTGCAGCGTTTGATCAGTTCGTCAAGTACCTGTGGAGAATACATGACCATTCCACCTGCTCCCTGCACCAAAGGTTCAAAAATAAAGGAGGAAATATCATCTTTATGTAAAGCGGCTTGTAAAGCATCTAACGTTTTTTGTTCCTTCCCTTTTACAGGAACAGGAATGTGAATTACATCAAACAATAATTTTGAAAATGGCAGGTTAAAAGCATTGCGTGCACCCACCGACATACCTCCAAAAGTATCACCATGATAGCCGTTTTCAAAAGCAATAACTTTAGTTTTATGAATGGATTGATTACTCCAATACTGAAATGCCATTTTCAAGGCCACTTCAACGGCAGTAGAACCATTATCAGAATAAAATATTTTTGATTGATTTGCCGGCAAGCGCTTCAATAAACGTTCTGCGAGTTGCACTGCGGGTTCGTGGGTAAATCCTGAAAAAAGAGTATGTTCCAGCGTTTGTAATTGCTCTGAAATTTTTTTTGTCAGATAGGGATGACAATGCCCATGTACATTTACCCACCAGGAGGCTATGCCATCAATATATCGTTTGCCGGATCCATCAAAAAAATAAGCACCCTCCCCTTTTACAATAGCAATAGGCAATGGAGCGTTTTTTAATTGTGTGAAAGGATGCCACACCACATTTTTATCCCGTTCCTGTAAAGTCATAAATAGAACCTAAAAATATTTAATTTTTCTTAAGCGATAATGTCATGCTGGATGACTTTATTTCCAGTTCTGTATTATTTTTGAAACTTAAGCTGTTTTTTTCAATCGAACCATCCGTTTTAGTATGTGTAATTGAATTTTCAGAAATTATATACTTCCCTTTTTCCAATGATGAAGTATCTCTTTTTATTTCATAATCACCACTTTCAAAGTACTCTATAATTGCACCATTGGTCATATTGTTTAACAATCCGATGGCAGCAATCTCAATGGCAGACTTTGAAGCAGTTGTGTCAATAGGAATAATACCGGTTATTTCCCATTTACCAACAACCGATTCCTTGTTTTTTGTTTGACAAGCAACAAACAGAAACACTAAAAATAAAATGCCTGAAAATTTTGTTTTCATTTTAATTATATTTTAAGGTGAATAGCAGAGTTGATTAATAACAAATTTATAATAAATTATCAGACTGGCAATTTCTCAAGGTAGGCTTAACTGTCGGTATGCATTGAAGATGATTCCAAGGAGAATTAAAGCTTTTTATGAAATTACTCTAATTATTATTTCTCGTACAATTCGATGGGTAGGTTGTCAGGGTCAAAAATAAACGTAAAATGCTTATTAGTTATTTCATCTATCCGGATTTGTTCGGCAAAAATATTTTTTTTCTTTAAAATTTCAATTACAGTATTTAAATTATCTACCTCAAATGCAAGATGTCTCAACCCGGTAGCTTCTGGTCGTGACAATCGTTGAGGGGGATCAGGAAACGAGAAGAGTTCAACTATATACTCACCGTTCAGCGAAAGATCTAATTTATAAGACTGACTATCTTGTCTGAAAATTTCACGGATAATTTCAAGCCCCAAGATGTGAGTGTAAAATTCCTTTGATCTATTATAGTCAGAACAAATTATGGCAATATGATGAATTCGATTTAACATAAATCCCGTTTGTTCCTTAAAATAGAATAAAATTCAACGCAAAATCCTACTTCACTCGCGAGCGGCAATACGTATGATTTCTTTAGCGATATTCTCAGGTGAAAGAATAAAATCAATACAACCACTTGCTATTGCACTTTTCGGCATATCTGGCCGTGATGCTGTGTCGGGTTTCTGCGCAATAGTAATGCCTCCAACTTCTTTTATTTCGCAAAGCGCATTTGCGCCATCACCATCATAACCGGAAACAATGACAGCGATCAGTTTTCCCTCCCAGTTTTCGGTAAGAGAGCGTAGAAAAATCGTAATAACATCGGGCCATCCCCTTGGTTTTGATACCGGTTTTAGACGGAACTCATCCTCAAAAACATGCAAATCGCGCTGTTCAGGAATGATAAACACATGGTTGGGCTTGATGTCTAGTCTTTCTGTGATCAATTCAACCGGCATCTTCGTAAAGCGAGGAAGGATCTTGTGCAACTGGGTGGCGATTTCTCTTGCGTGATTAACTATGACAATGGCAACTCCCATATCAGCAGGCAGATTCTGCAATAACCTGGTAAATGCATCGAGACCACCGGCCGAACCACCAACGCAAACCACAGGAAAGTCTTTTGGAGAACTTTTATCTTCCATATTTGTATAGTTTTTAAATATTTACAACCCACCACCACTTGGTACATTGATATTACCGAGCCGAATTTTGCAATGCGGGATATTAAACTTTCGATAAAAAATCGTACCTGTTTTGGAAATTGTAATATTACAATCTGTTATCGTTCGTTTTAAATCAAATAAATTTAAAATTAGGAAAATACATAGTTAATGTATGTTTAATATCCAATGTATAATTTTTCAGATAATTTATTTAGTGTATAATATTAAACTCCACTCTCCTGTTTTTTAGCCGGTTATCTTCCGAATCATTGGTAACCAACGGTTGAGTTTCCCCATACCCAACTGCTTCTATTCTATTCTCGTCAATACCCATTTTTACTAAAATCATTTTCACTGTTTCTGATCTTTCCATGGATAATTTTAAATTATAATTGTCATCACCGAAATCATCTGTGTGTCCACCAATTTCAATTTTTATTTGTTCATATTTGTTCATGAACTCAACTATATTTTCAATTTTCTTATCAGTTCCTAAACTTATTTCAGGCCGGTCAAATACAAATTTGATATCCGGAAATTCTATTTTCTCAAAATCGTCTTCAATCACAGTAATATCAAGGGTATCATTAACCTCTTCAACAGTTCCCTTACCATTGAAATTACTTGCTGAACCAATTTTTACTTTGCTGAAATCTGTAATATCATTGCATATACTAAGTGTTTTATTTACCTCATCATTTCGGGGGACGGTACAAAACTGGTAGTGTTCCTTTTCTTTTGAACCTACCTTTTTGGATTGAGATGGTTCTCCCCTATCGAAGCTTATCGCTAATGTGTCTGAAGAATTATTACTGCAAATTTTCAGGATTGCAAGAAATTTCCCATAGTCTTCTATTTTGAATTTAATTTGATAATAATTTTTAACCTTTATATATATATCATTGAATATCCAATCAAAATCACCTTTTCTATAAATTCTATAAGTACTTCCCTCTGTATTATCCGAAATGTATTTTAAATAAGGCATACTTACGTTTGGGCCATAAGCAATGGTGTGGATGTTGATATTATTAGAATTTGCTCTTTTGATAACTTCTGCCCTGGAAATAAATGAACTATTCTCATTGCCATCGGTTAATACCATAATTGCTTTGCGCGGATATTTTTTTGAATTTTTCAGTACTGAAATTCCTGTATTTGTAGCATCGAGCAGTGAGGTTGTACCTCCGAAAATCCCGAATCCATTTATTTTCAAATCATTTAATAACTTAGTTGGATCAGATTCAGGATAAGATTCTATCCTGACTTTCGAATCGTACTTAATAATGGCTATGGCATCTTTCCTTTCTTTTTTCTGAATAAAAAGTTTTGCCGCTAATTGCAAATGAGTTGTTCTTTCAGATCCCATGGATCCGCTATGATCCATTACAACGGCTATTGCAACAGGTACAGTATCAATTTCGCTATGTTCAATCACCTCAAAATCTGCCACTTGCTCTATCTTATTATTAATATCTTTTATAATAAAATTGCACCAGATTTTTTTCCACTCTTCGGTACCTGCTCCGTAATAATAAATTCCACTATCATCAATCAAATGAACATTTACGCTAACCATTGAATCCTGAACTTCCATACTTTTCATTACTAAGTTGACAAAGGTTGAAGTATCGCTTCTTTCCTTGATATGTTTAAAAGAGTTGATTCG
The DNA here is from genome assembly GCA_040388455.1 of Bacteroidota bacterium. Lineage (GTDB taxonomy): Bacteria > Bacteroidota > Bacteroidia > 2-12-FULL-35-15 > 2-12-FULL-35-15 > 2-12-FULL-35-15. Next base: position 2,494 of record JAZKBX010000235.1, on the reverse strand, counting down.
GAAACTTTTATAATCATTGGGGGCTTCAATGTCTTCTTGCGCAATTTCTTTTACCTGTACTATTGAATCTTTGAACGGGTAAAAAACAGTGTCTTTATTTGCAAAAACTACGCCTTCGCCACGCTTTCCCTTTTCAATTATAATATACTGATTATCAGGAGTAAATGAAATAAATTTCGCATTGTAAATTTTCCACTTTGGAAATCCCATTGTAGATTTAACTGTTATTTTCCTGTTTAAAAAATCATACAATGGCTTTATCTTGTAATTATAATTGGGACTTACTTTATTAAACGCTATCTCTTTATTGCGGAACCGGATATCTGTAACCTGAATATGATCCGATATTGTTAAAAGCTTAGAAACCTTTTCATTATTATATATCAGGAGAGATGTATCGCTTACCCAGGAAAAATCATCAAACTCTCCCAGATCTCCGGAATTCACAGGTATAAGTTCATCCCTTTGGGTTGATACAAGTAAAAGGTTCTTTTTATCCTCATTTTTGCACTTATATGGCATAAAGAGAAATCTGCCATTCAAAGAAGGAATATAGGAAGAGGGATAGAGAATAACTTCATTGTGGTTACGCTTTTGTTCATTTACAAACCTTTTTGTCAGTTTATTCAGATCCTGTTTAAATTTTAGAACAAAATTATCACTATCATAGGTATAAATTTTACTTCCTCTAAAAACTGTAGCTGTTTTTTTTACATAATCAAAACAAATTGAAGAACCGGAAAAACTTTTCATTAGCTTAGCTTCTCCAATTTTCCATAATTTAATGAAATTTGGATGGTATTGAATTATCAGATATTTCTCATCATCGGAAATCCAAGTCTTTCGGCCTATTGTAATTCCGGCATCTGATTTTTCATAGACGACCAACTGTTTTCCCGAAAAACAATCATAGGCAGCTATTGTTCCTTCGTCAACTAAAAAAAAGTTATCGTAACTTGGGAAAATAATTTTTTTAGAACCGCTAAATTTCTTAATGACTGCTTGTGAAAGAATATCTATCATTTTTGTTTCAGAATAAGAAATGACAGCAACCGTTTTTCCATCCGGACTGATGTTTACTGATTTCAATTTATCGAATTGGCGGATGTAAAAAGAATAAGAAAAAACGGCATTCTGAGAAGGAATATGATATACTTTTAGGTCATAAGCTATTTCCTTTTTGTTGGCAGAGATTTTATCAGAAGGCACACATTTCACATAGTATTTACTATTCTTGCTTATGTCAAAATCGGACTGGCAAAGCACAGTTTGTACTGAAACATTAAAGAAAATAATTAAGATGAAAAAACGAAAAATCATTGATCTGTAGTTTGATTATACGTTTTTGTTTAGCAACTCACACAGCCCTTTAATTTGAGGTATTGTATTGAATACATGAATACAAATACGCAGGCGCTCTTTACCTTTTGGGACTGTTGGGCTTAGAATAGGGCGCACATCATATCCACACTGCTGCAAAAGTGTTGCAAGATTTTTCACCTTGTCGTTTCCACTAACTACAATACATTGAATAGCGCTATCGCTTTTAATTAATTGTTGTTTCAGGCTATTAATTTGGGAATCATT
>JAZKBX010000235.1:0-897 GCA_040388455.1 Bacteroidota bacterium | reverse complement strand
ACTGTGCTTTTACGTTTTCAGAAAGATGATCTTTAAAATAATTTATATTTTCGTGTAATTGTTGAATAAGTTCATCACTCTGCTGAAGCAATTGATAAGCTTGATTTACAGCGATGAGACTTTTTATCGGCAATGCGGTGGTATAAATAAAAGATCGTGAAAAATTGATCAGAAAATTACGAAGCAGATCACTACCAAGTACAATAGCACCATGACATCCCAATGCTTTACCAAAAGTCTGGACACGGGCAAAAACATCTTGTTCTAAACTTAATTGTTGTACCAATCCTTTGCCATTATTTGTTGTAACACCTGTTGCATGGGCTTCGTCAACAATTAAATTTGCATTGTATTTTTTACAGAGATCTACTATTTCCTTCAAAGGAGCAGTGTCACCGTCCATCGAATAAATACTTTCAACAATAACATAAACTACGCCACTGGCTATTTTCAATCGTTCTTCTAAATGTGAAACATCATTGTGCCTGAACATATATGCCGATACTGATGACAGCTTTATCCCATCATGTACAGAGGCATGTATCAATTCATCATAAATTATTGTATCGCCTTTTTGTCCTAAAGCAGAGAATAAACCAAGATTGGCATCATAACCGGAATTATAAATTAAACCAGCATCGGAGCTATGAAAAGTTGCAATTTTTTTTTCTAACTCCTCCACATAAGCTGAGTTGCCCGCTAATAAACGTGAACCGGTGGAACCGGTAAGAGTGGAGTGGGTAGAGTGGAGAGTGAAGAGTTCTGTTTCAATTTCTTGAAATAATTTTTCACTACTTGCAAAGCCTAAATAATCATTACTGCAAAAATCGATCAATTGATAGTTGATAACCAATTTGCGTAATGCATTTTGTTCTTGTCGCTTTTGAATTGAATTGG
>JAZKBX010000234.1:0-11135 GCA_040388455.1 Bacteroidota bacterium | reverse complement strand
CATGAACATCTTTTAATCCGGGTATCTCTTTTGGAATAGCAGCTCCTGTTATTTCATGGATCAATGCACCAAAACTGGTATCTTCCTGTGGTGGCCTTCCTACCACTGTGAATGGCCATATTGCATTGTTGCGGTGGAACACTTTGTGAACCCGCATCATAGGGAAATTATGTTTTAAGCTATAGTATCCTAAATGGTCACCAAAGGGGCCTTCTGGTTTATTTTCATTCGGAAATACTTCACCTGTTATAACAAAATCGGCATCCGATGCAATACAAAAACCATCATCATAAGTATAACGGATCCTTCTGTTGCCCAATGCTCCGGCAAAAGTCAATTCGCTCATTCCTTCTGGTAGAGGCATTACGGCACCCAGGGTAAGCGATGGCGGACCACCAACAAAGATGCTTACTTTCAGTGCTTCGTTTTTTTTATTTGATTTTGTTTGATGTACACCAATGCCACGATGCAGCTGATAATGTAATCCAATTTCTTTATCAGGAATATAATCGTTGCCACTTAATTGTATCCTGTACATTCCTAAATTAGAATTCATCACACCAGGTTTGTCAATGTCCTCCGTATATACAAGAGGTAGCGTAACAAAAGCTCCGCCATCATTTGGCCAGCATTTTATTTGTGGTAATTGAGAAACGGTAATTTGATTTTGTAAAACAGGATTATTAAATCTGGATCTTTTTGGTAAAGCCGAAAACGCAGTAAGTCCTACATTGGCATATTTAAAAGGATGTTTGAGTGCTTCTAAAGGGTCATTTTTTAGATCAATAAGTGTTTTTATTTTTTCGATCGTGTCTCTGAAAATAAATTTACTGCGCTCTAAAGTACCATATAGATTGGATGCAGCCTTGAATTTACAATCTTTGATATTTTCAAATAACAGGGCAGGGCCATTGTTTTCAAACACCCGCAAATGAATGGCGGCCATTTCTAATTCTGAACTTACCTCTTCTTTTACACGGATGAGGTGTCCATGTTTTTCCAGATCATCAATACATTCCTGTGTGCTTTTATATCCCATAAATAAGGGTGCTTACCAATATGTTAATAATTTTAATACTACGCAGGCGCGAGTGTTTTACTCGTGCCGATTATTAAGTGGCATCCTGCCACTGTAATCAAGTTATAATTCTAATACTTTTATTTCACTAAATTCATTTGCACTGCTGTATAAATAGTCTTCCGGTTTTGCCACAATACCTTGCTTTACAGGATTGTTGTGAAGATAATTTATTTTTTGCTGTATCATTGCGCTGCTCCACAATTCGATAGGATGATTTCCGTTTTGCCAAAATTGATATTCTTCATTTTGGCTATTTCCTCTGCCGAAAAATTTAAACATGTGCATCAGCCATTCTTTTCTGCTTTCTTGTGGGTTTTGCTCAATTTGTTTAATCAATTCTTTCGAAGTGAAACTTTTGAAATGACCGAGCAATATGTTTAATCGTCCTGTTTTTGCTTTGGCCACCATGTGAATGTGATTACTCATTATCACATAAGCATAAATTTCTAATCCCTTATTTTGCTGACAATATTGGATGTTTTTAATCAATTCATAAACATATTCTTTTCGTGTAAAAACATCGATCCAACCTACTACTGTTATAGTAACATAATATAACTTGCCTTCTTCAGTTTTATATTTATCCGACATGTTTTTTCTTAATATATCAAGCAGGATGCTTGTAAATAATCGGCACGAGTGGGACACTCGCGCCTTCGTGAGCGAGAGCTTTCACTCGCGCCTGCGTAATTTTAACTCAATGCGCCACAACAAATTTAGATTTTGCAATAACAGCATCATTCACTTTTATACTGATAAAATAAACACCACTGCTGTATGCTGAAATTTTAAGGTTTACAGTATTTTGTAGCGGAGCAAGTTTTTCTGAGTAAGTGATCTTTCCTGAAGTATCAGTAATGGTTAAAATAGCATTGTTTGGTGTTTTTATGGAGGATGCTCCTAAGTCCACGGTCAGCAGGTCTTTTGTGGGGTTTGGAAACACTTTGATTTCAGGGACTTTATCAGCCAGCGTTTTATTTTGAATCCCCATTGTATAATCTTTCATACCAAAGGTGTATTCTCCGAGCTTTAATGTATCAATGGTAATTAATCCACGTTTATCATTAGCATTGCTGATCATGTTTTTAGTGAAATAAGGATATACGATCCAGTTGTCAGCTGCATTTTTTCGATACATCAATACAAGACTATCTTCTGTGGTATTTATTAAATTATTATCTAACCAATTATTACCTGAAAAGGATAATATTCTGCCATCGTAATTGAGTGTTGCTTTTGCTTTAAAAGTAGCCGGCAAAATACCATCTACTTTCCAATAATGGTTTGGTGATAAACGATAAGGGTGACCAAAACCTTTAAAGCCATCCGGAGCAGTGTAATTGTGTTCAACGCGTACAAATGCTGAATCAGTGATGCTTTGCACATTAACATTCATTTTCGCATTAATAAAATTAGCAGCACCTGTTGTTTTTATTTTTTTGTATTCAGGGGCAACAGCATGACTTATTTTTTCGCCCATATTTACTGCTACAAATACCGGGTTAAACGGAACAGTAAAATTAAAGGAAGCATTTGCACCGGTCATAACAAAGTTTTGTGTTTGCTCAGTCCAGTCTGCGGCTTTAAAAGTAAGTTCAAGAGGGATATTTGAATAATAGTTGGGTGCACCTGTTAATTTTTGTTTTACATGAACGGAAACAATATAATTTAGCCCGTTTGGGACAACAGTAAACGAATCTATCGAGAAATGGCTCCATCCCGGATTAAATACCCAATCATTAAAAAAGTTGGTCATATCCATTCCGCTGGCAGCAGTGAGTGCATCTCTGAAATCGGCACTTGAAACATCGTTGTAGTTATTCTGCGACAAATACGTTTTTACGGAATGAAAAAACAAACTGTCGCCCATATAACCTCGCATGGTGTGGGCTATATCGGCCCCTTTATTATAAACGTGATCACCGTAAGTGTAGTCAAAAGGGATATTTGAAAGTGTTAAATATCCACCTTCTTTCACATGATTAAATTGCAAATTGTCTTCGTGATTGGTTCTTACTGTATTCAGATAAGCTGTATGGCCGCTTAAGGTTTCTGTAAATAGAAATTCGCAATAGCGCGCCCAGCCTTCATTTAGCCACATGTCTTCCTGAGTTCTGCATGTTGCCAAGTCGCCAAACCAATGGTGTGATAATTCATGGGCATACAATGTTTGGTAACTTAAAGACCCATCAGCTGTTGCTTTGGGATAAGCAATATTTGTAGCATGCTCCATTGCTCCGGCATCAAACGGTACCATACAATATCCCACACGATTCCACATATAAGGTCCAAAGCGATTTTCAAAAGTAGAAAGTGCAGTGTTCAGGTTAACAAATGAATTTTTAACATTGGTTGTATCACTTGCAAGGGCCGTTAAAATAATCGGTACAGGTCCATTGATGCCATTGTAAATTTGGTTCACTTCAGTATAATTGGCAACAGCCACAGAGGCCAGGTAGCTTGGTATTGGCTCATTCAATATCCATTTACGGGTGCGGTTTCCATTGCCATCCGTGGTATCATTTGCAAGATATCCATTGCAGTAAGCTAATTTTCCATTGCTGGTGGTAATATTAAATTCATACGTGGAGCGTTCAGCAAAATTGTCGAAACAGGGAAACCACACACGTCCGTAGGTATGTGGATTTGCGCCAAAGCCAACACCTAAATTATAGGCATAACCACTTTCAAAATAAAATCCACCCCATCCTGTCGGATCACCCTGAGGTGTTCCTTGATAATGAACAGTTAATAAAATGGTGTCGTTTACATTATATACTATCGGAAGGTTGACTTGCAACAATGTGTCATTGTATGCGTAAGTGAGGTTTGTACCGCCAATCTCAATGGAATCAATGGTCAGCTCCAGGAAGTCCAAACTCAATCTATTTACTCCATTAATTTTAGGTGTAAATTTTAATTGAGTATTTCCGCGAATTTTATTTGTAGTAAAATCGGTAATGTTAAGGTTGATCGTATAATTTAAAATATCGAATGTGTCGCTTTTTGAATTTGCGTTTTGCACTTGTATGTCGTGCGATATTGATTTTTGTTGATCAGGGTGGTATTTATTCTGTTGGCAGGTTTGAGCGCCTGCAGTGCATATTAAGAATGCAAAAACGATGATAGCGGATATGTATTTTTTCATGAAAATAGAATTTAGTAGAAAGATTTAATCAAAAAACAGAACATATGTCAAAAGGGATTAAACATCCACTCACAGAGAAAATCAGCGAAAGCTTGTGGTGAACCATTCGGCTTAGTTCAGGATAAAACCCCACCGAACCATCAGTCGCATCAGTGTTATCAATGTGATCTATCTTTTTATTTTACCTTTTTGAAAGTAAACTCCTGTTTAGAATCTCCACCTGTTTTTCTGCCTTCAATACGTGCATAAAGCGATCCATCTGCATTTAGAGTGTAAATGACCCGTTGCGGATAATCATTCTCGAGGTTTTCGAAAGTAGTGCTATTATTTTCGGTTTTTTTTAATTTGAAAGCAACAGCCTTAGGATTTCCGGGAACAGCAGCCACATAGTAAAATTCATCGTCTATTATTTCGATCTTAATTTTTTCAGAGAACATCGTATCATTATCAGCAGTAACGCCTCCAATACCTTCAATCACATTGTCTTTAATAGGCTCCCATTCTTCAAATGTTTTCATGTCGCCTTCAACGCCTTCCCATCTGCCTTCAAGCCATTTGAATTTTTTAATATCCGCATCCGGATTTCCGCACGCAGCAAACAGGGTAATGCCTGCAAAAGTTATTAATATTTTTTTCAAAGCTTTATTTTATTATTTTACCTCTTCAAACATTTCCTGCATTGCCCCTAAATAATAAGCATCCCAACCATCCGAAATACTATTCAGAGATTTCTCAGGTACATCTTCATGCAATAGATCGATGATCGTTTTTTTTCCTTTTGTTTTAATAGTGAATGTAACTTTAGAAGGTTCTTTCCACTGATCGTACGACCATTCCTGAACCAGCTTTTGGTTAGGTACCACTTCTAAATTTATGCCGAACATTTGTCCACCCCATAAAGAGAAGGATCCACCCACTTTATCACTCATTTTAGCTTCATCACGAGACCATATCTGGATAAGATCAGGATTTATTAATGCATTAAAAACCTCTTCAGGTGTTGCATTCATTTCGTATGTTTTTTGAATTGTTGGCATAGGTTGATTTAAATGAAAATTAATGATTAATTTTTTTCTTGAAATTTAGCTAAAATTTCTTTAACGGCATCTTTGTGAATAGTAAAAGTTGTCATTTTTAATTTAACAAAATCTTCGTGCATATACCAATATCCCGGAGCGGATTGATTATTCTGTCCGCCACTACCCGAATCTTTAATTAAAAACCAGGTGCCATCCGCTCTTTCGGCATAACCTACTAAATGCATTGCATGATCATCTGTTGTTGAACCATTCGAAAAACGCATCTGGCGTGAATATTCATCAATATATGCTGATGGGATATCATAGGTTGGGATCATAGCTATACCTGATTTACTGTCCATTCCGCTTTCTGAAACATCACCACCAATTGAAATGGAATAACCATTTTTAATTGTTTTTTTTATCGTGCTCATGAAATCATTTAAAGGCACGTTATAATAATCAGCTGAATGAGCCCAATTATCTGGCACTTTGTATTCCGCTTTGGTCCAGTATGGACTTTCCATTAACGACATTACATCAACATAATCATCAGGATTTAATTTTGCAACCGTTTTCATATATTCAAGAGGTGTGATCTTTTTACCAGCAACAGTAACTGATGTAGGCGGCTCTCCGATATGGAAATTCATAATAGATTTAATTGTAGATGTTACTTCCTCCGGATTCCATTGGTTAGACGTTTTTACGTATGCTAAGTAATTTCTCATTTCTTCAACCATTTTTTTATGGTTGTGAAACGGTTGTCCTACTTTCAACCCGGTATACGTTTCCAATGGCACTATTCCATATAGTTTCATCATTTTAGCAACATCACCTGTTTCCGAACCTTCGTCAAACAAAGAGGTTCCGCGTGTACGAACAAATTCTTTTGCTTTTTCAATATACTCAAAATAAACAGTATAAAGTTCAGAGAGTGCGATATCCTGATTGCTTAAACGTTTAATTTCGGATTCATAAAATGAGGTAGTGGAAAAACACCAGCAAGTGCCTGTTTCACCTTGCGATTCAGGCTTTTGAGAAAATACCGTTTTAAATTCGGCAGCCGATTTAGGAACATCCATTCCTGAATAATCCATACGGAATGCAAGAGGAGGGGTTTTCTTTTGCTCACCAAAAGTCTCATTGCCTTTTTTTATTTGCTCATAAAAATCATTGGTTCTTGATTTAAATTGAGCTTTGTCTTTTCTATCGGTTTGCGCACTTACATTGATGCAGAATAAGCCTGCTATCGCAATGGTGCTGGTAGTTTTTAAAAAATAGTTCATATGTGTAAAGTATTAAGTAATTAGTATAAAGTATTAAGTACAGGGTAATTTAATTAGAGATTATTTTTTTTAAACATTTGTTCGTTATATAGTTTTTGTTCAGGTAAATAAACTATTTCAAAACCTTCAGCTACGTATTTATTTATTTTGTTAGCATCAATATATGACTCAAAAGTAACGAATTTATTTTTATTTTTCGCAATCATTTCTACCATTACTTCATTGTACCACCAACCTGCTATAATTACCGTTTTCGTTTTGATCGTATTTGTTTTCCCGATCAGGTCTGCTGTAAATTTCATTTTTTGTTTTCGCTTCGAATAGTCAGAGAATATTGGTCCGGAAAAAGGATCAAAAAAGAGCTCCTGTCCCGAAACATTAAATAGTACTGCATATTTCGAATAGCTTGCCCCTCTTAGTTTATCGGTGAGATTAATGCTGCAAATAAAAGACGATAAAATAAAAGCAAAGCATACTAATTTAAAATTTTTGCTATTCAGATAATAACCAAAAAGTAATATTACAAACGGAATAACAGAGATCATATAACCCGATTTTTGCGGTAACCGAAAATATGAAATAGTATATAAAAGAAGTATCATAAAGCTTGCAATGATTATTTTTTTATCTAATTTGTTTTCAAAATTTGCTACGTTGTTTTGATTTTTTCTGTTAAGAAAAATGGAGAATACTGCCACTCCCATTGCTATTATACCAATAACACCAAACACTCCCAATGTCATCTTATACAATACTTTTGAAAGGGGAGGATAAGGGAATTGATCGTAATACATAAAAAAGGAAAGCCCGAATTGTTGTATGATAGGTGCATAGGCAATTATTGCAACTATAGCCATTGGAGCAGCAATTTTTAGAAGCAGAATAATATTCTGCTTTAGGTTTTTATTCTGCCATATTATTATCATAAAAGGCAATAGCATGGCTCCGCTGGTAATCCGACAACCAATAGCAAGGCCAAGAAAAATGCCACAAACAATCAATTTGTTTTTGAGTAAATAATAGAAGCTGATGAGTATAAAAGCCTGTGTCCAGACAAAATCAATGGTGTAGATGCTGCTGATATAATAAACCGGCACAAAGGCAAAGGCTAAGGAAGCGATAAAAAAATGTTTGAAGCTTAAGTGTTTTAAAATTAATGCAAAGAAGACTGCACCAACCGCACTAAAAAAGGCACACAATCCATTAAATACTATTGGTCCTGCGCCCCACAAAGCAGAGTAAATGAATTCCTGAACCGGATGCCCCGGTAAACGGGATGGTTCATAGATCCCTGTAAGTTTTGTGTGAAATGCAGCTAATGCTATTCCCCAGGAATCTTCTTCGATACCATAACCGGCAGATAGAAAGGGAATACGTGAGATGAATACAATTAAAAAAAGTGTGATGAAGGGGAGATATTTTTTATCAAAAAAATTCATATTCATGTTTTGGGCTTGCATTTTTATTTAACTTTCAAAAAATGTTTTGCTGTCACAATCTTAAAGAAAATAGTTGAAACACAAAAATGGCCTGCCTTACAGGGCTTTATTTTAAACAAAAATAGTAACTTACATTTAGTCCCGCATTCCAAAGATAACCTGTTACAGGGGCATCAATTATTTTTAACGCACCATATCTTACGGTGGGTTCAATTTTTAAATTGTTTCTATCGTTAAATTTCCAATCAATTCCAGCGCTGATGAAAGGAGAGACGTTAACTTTGTTATAGTTATAGGTAGTCTGCTGAGTATCCCTATCTTTTGTTCCATCACTATATTTTAAAACGCTTGTGCTTGTTTCTATAATAAAAATATTAGTTGCCACACCAACACTTGTAATAAAACGAATTTTCTTTTTACCAAAATTGAAATTTACTTTTAAAGGAATATCAATATAATAATCGTTGTAGATAAATTTCGCATTTGTTAGAGTTGCTCCAGATGGATTGCCGGTAAAGCCTCTCCTTGGGTCAATCATTGAACCGAAGGTCAGATCATCTGTTTTAATTTGATAACCTTTGTTGGAGTATTGAATGCCTGCTCCAATTCCTATATTTTTATTCAAATTGAAGATCATATTTATTCCGGTTGTAAAGCCTAATTTACCTGTTTCATTATCATTTCGCCATTTTAAAACCATATCACTTGATGCACTACCATCATTGTTTTTTAAAGTGCGAAAACAATAATCAGGTGAAAAGTTTACCCCAATTTGTATTTTCTTGAAATCAGTCTTTGCTGAGGCTTCCGGATTCTCTTGTCCGTATAGGTTAGCGGTTATTACGATAGTTAATAAAAAAGTAATTAATTTCATTTTTTAGATTTATATTTCTTAAATCAGATTTTGTTTGGGTTTAACGTTTCAGGCTATACGAAGTGCAGAATTTACTTGCACAATATTTTCTTAACCGAAAAGTTTATTAAATGTATTGAACTAGATTGCAAATGCAAAAATTACTCGAAGTGACTTTTGAAAAATAGACATTTGCAGTTTACACAAACTCCGATCTCACTTTAGGTGAAGTTAGCACTCCTTTTTACTTAATATTCATCCGAGGATGTATTAATTTCGAATTTACAATAAATAATTTCATCATGCCTTCTATTTGAAGTAAGCACTGCCATTGATAGATAGTGCAAAAGTTCATTTAACAAGTGAATCGCCAATTTCTTGTAACTACAATTAGCAGAGTTTATTTGACTTCCATCTTCGCTTTTGCTTTCTTTTTAAATTGTCCTGTCAAAATTAAAAACACGAATGTAGCAAGTCCACATATTACCAATGCTAAGTAAAATTTGTTAGATACTTTATCTAACGATAAAATGGCACCTGCGATGGCCGATGTAAATGAAAGTCCAAATTCAAAACAAGTCCTGAAAATATTACTTATTTCATAAAAATCTTCTCGAACAAGTTTTACTTCTATTTCGTCAGGTCCAGTGACCCGAGTGGGGACATTAAATTTAGCCATTGTTCGCCTCCTCTCCTAAATAAAATGTGTAAGTAATATTTCTCATGTCTGTGGAATGGAGAGGCTCGATATGATAAACAATATATAGCTTCCTTTGGTAAATATTTCCAATGAACCATGGGGTTGTTGTAAATCGAGTATCATCATAATTAAAAAACTTAATTACTAGTGTTTTTTGGTCTCGAGCTTCTGTCGCTTTTCTCACTTCTTTATTTTCAATGTCCTTAACAAATTCGAAAATTAATAAGAGAGGAGCTTCTTTATTGCCAATTTCCATTTGTATTTCATTTCCGCTATGTGTTATGAAACTACCTGACGCAATTAGGTCTTTGTCACCAGATTTGATTTTTACGATTATATCTTTGTCTTCCATTTTTGTTTTAAATTGTGCCTAACATATTTATAAAAACAACCATTTGCGTTTATTTGTCTTGTTTTGTCTGTATAAGCAATCAGTTCTGTTATATCCAATTATAGTTAACAATTTTTTTTTTAAGTATTTTTTCACCTGAAATAAAAATTTAAAAACAAAATCAATTCACCATCCTTTGACTAACCGCTTCATACAAAATGATTCCAGCCGCAACCGAAACATTCAAGGAGCCTATTTCACCCATCAATGGGATCTTAGCTTTAGCATCAGATTTTTGAAGATATTCATTTAAAATTCCATCTTCTTCCGAACCCATTATAATAGCTGAGGGTACAGTAAAGTCCATTTGGAAATAGTAATCATTTGTTTTTTCGGTGCAGGCCACAATTTGTACACCGCACTCCTTTAAAAAATCAATTACGGTTTTTAAATTATCTTCACGGCAAACAGTAATTTTATTTAATGCACCGGCAGAAGTTTTCATAGCATCCGCATTAATTTGTGCTGCACCATGTGAAGGAATAATGATGGCATCAACACCGGAACATTCTGCTGTACGTGCTATTGCACCAAAGTTACGTACATCGGTAATCCTGTCTAAGATCAACAGTAATGGTGCTTTACCTTTTGAAATAATACCCGGCAAAATGTTTTTTATTTTATGGTAAGTAATCGCTGAAATATATCCTACTACACCCTGATGATTTTTAGTGGTAAGTCTGTTTAGTTTTTCAACGGGTACATATTGAAATGCAACATTATGTTGTTTCAAAACTCCCATCAACTCAGAGAATAATTCACTTTTCAAACCTGATTGAACCATTAATTTGTCAATTTCTTTACCTGCGCGTACCGCTTCAATAATAGGTCTTAAGCCAAATATTAAACTATCTTCTTCTTTTCTTTGTTGTTTGGTTTGCATAATTTTTTTATTTTTAGTTGCTTCTGTTTTGTTTGGGACGAGGGGTGAATAGGGGCGAGGGGCGCTTGTTTCCTATTGTCATTTTAGTACAATTCACTCGCCTCTCGTCCCTTTTCGTCCCTCGTCTCTTTTTCTAATTAGTCCTGTAAATACGTTCTCCCCTGTCTCCAGATATCAACGGCAGTGTACCATGATTGTTTGTAAACAACAGAACGATCCAATGTAAAATCATTATTTGTAAAAGGGTTATTCGTTTTTGAAAAGGTGTAAGAAAGTGAATTGATATTGTTTTCTTCGCCATAGATCCATGTTTCTGAATTGGCTGTTTTATA
>JAZKBX010000233.1:0-7050 GCA_040388455.1 Bacteroidota bacterium | reverse complement strand
TGCTTCTTCTGCATTGCCGTTGAAATTAATGTGTGGATTGATACTTGCCATAATTTTAATTTTTAATTTTTATTGAAATTTTATTTTTTAATAAATCTAATTCTTCACACTTGTAACCAAAAGCTTTCAGTAGTCTTGTTTTAATTCCTTTTTTATTAAAAAAAGCGGAATTTGATTCTGTTAGAGAAAATCAAACCTACAATAATTAAGGGTTAAAACAAATTGAATAATTGCAAATTATTCAATTTGTTTAATGGAATTTATTTGATCAAAAAATTGGTGGTAATATATGTAAACTCCTGTTTTTTTCTGTTTTAAATGGCCTAATAAACTCTGTATATCTAATGTTTTTTTTATGAAAAAGCCCGGGTAAATAATTATTTACCCGGGCGTGTCTCAATAGAATCACTCTTTGAAGAAACCATTATAGGAGTTGACGTTCTTTATTTTTATGTTGTTTTAACTTGTTTTATTAAGGAAGGCAATAGCTCATCTAATCCTTCCATTGCTGTTGCCAGGCCTTCTTTAAAGCCCATTTTAATTGTCTCTTCAAGTTGAGCAAGATCGTCAAAGGCAATGTGAATTTCCACAAGCGTTAACTCTCCTTTGCCAGTAAAAGTTACTTCCCATCTTGATTGTGGTAGATCTTTATTTACATTACCATTTACGTCTGCAAAAGCGTCAAGTACTGTGAATTTTTTCTGATCTTGAATGACAGTATAATTTGCCAAAGCCCAATGTTCGTCACCTTTTGGCCCAATCATTGCGTAATGCCAATGTCCGCCTTCTCTAAAATCCATTGTTTTTGTTTTTGCTTTCCAGGGTTTCGGTGCCCACCATTGGTCAAGGATTTCACTCTTAGTATACGCGTCCCAAACTAAAGGAAGTTCTGCTGCAAATTCTCTTTTCACTGTGATTGTTTTGTTTTCCTTATTTAAAGAAAAATCAAATGATAGATTGTTGTTCATTTTTTTTTATTTTTATTGTTCATAATACCTTGTGAGTTCATTAAAGCGATTTTCCTATATTTTCCTGAATTGTTCAAGCCATATATCGATTTGTTTCATTTTGCTTACTTCAGGCTGATAGTAAATTCCCCTGCCAGATTGTTTCGGTTTTACAAGTTGGCACTTGCTGAATCCCATATTTAATAGGACGTTGAGGAAGTTATGTTTTTTGAAGAAAAACGGAAAAATCACCAAAAATCACTTAGCGATTTTAAGGGGGCGGTCATTTTTAGGCATTAAACGCCCCAAAGAGGGGTATGATTATCACATCCTGAAAGACAATTTCTGAAGAATTAAAATGCTTTTTTATTCTCGGAGTTGGATCAAGCTATTAATTTAATGAAAAAATCTTAGAGCCTGTTTAAATTTTATTTAAAGAACAACAATGTTGCTTATTAATGCTAACGCACCTTTCTCGACTCCGCTCGAAATGACCACGTGCTAGGTCTTTTCGAGCGGAGACGAGAAATTGTTGGAAGGCTATAAATATTTTGAATAAAATTTACAGGCTCTTAAACTATTATAACATTTATTTTGCAGGAACATTAAATATGAACCCAACTCCAAAAACATTCTCAATGCTTAAATTGGGATCTTCTTTCAGGTATTTACGTATTTTAGTGATAAACACATCCAGGCTCCTGCCAAAAAAATAATCGTTCTCTCCCCAAAGGTCTTTTAATAGTACTTCGCGTTTTATCACGTTATTCCGATGGCCGGACAAATAGTTAAGTATATCACTTTCCTTTTCAGTGATTCGTTTTGTTTTACCGCCAATAGTTAGGGATTGATTATTAAAATCGAATATATATTTCCCTATTGAAGTACTTTCAGTTTTGATTTCGCTTTTATTTTCCGGAATCCTGCGAATAACAGCTTTGATCTTCCAAAGTAATTCCTCTTCATCAAATGGTTTTGTGATATAATCATCAGCACCAAGGTCATAGCCTTTTAATTTATCTTCTTTTAAAGATTTTGCAGTGATAAAAATGATAGGGGTTTTTTCATCCTTTATCCGAATCTCTTTTGCCAGGGAGAAACCATCCATTTTCGGCATCATCACATCCAGTAAGCATAGGTCAAACGGATTGATCTGAAATGCTTTTAAGGCCAATTCCCCATCTTTGCATAGTTTTACATCAAAACCTTCCGCCTCCAGATAATCGACCAAAAGAACTCCTAAGTTAAGGTCATCCTCCGCAAGTAATATTTTGAGTCTTTCTTTAGACATTGGGTAATGTAATTGTGAATGTTGTCCCCATACCTCTTTCGCTCTTAAGTTCAATTGTTCCTTCATGCATCTCAACAATTTTTTTTACGTATGCTAAGCCAAGACCAAACCCCTTCACATCATGAACATCTCCCGTAGGAACTCTAAAAAAATTATCAAACACCTTCTTTTGATATTCCTTTTCTATACCAATACCTTTATCGGAAACCATAACAATTAAATTTTGATCAATATTATATGTTCGAATAGATAATTCAGGTTTTTCCTTAGTATACTTGATGGCGTTGTCGATCAGGTTGCGCATAGCATTTGTAAGATGTGTTTTATCTCCCATTATAACAAATCTTTTAGCATCCATATTTAATTTTAAATTCCCTTGTTTGTCCTCGATCTGTATGCTAATATATTTTAAAGAATCATTGATCAGTTCATGAAAATCAAATTTCGTTTTTCGTAAAGGAATTTCGCCTCTTTCAAGCGCGGTCATACTTAACACCTGCTCAACCTGGAGTCTTAATTTTTCATTTTCTTCAAGTATTATTCCTGAGTAATGTTTTATTTTATCTTCCTGCTTAATACATGGATCCTTTATGATCATCTTACCTGCTAAAGCAATGTTTGTTAAAGGTGTTTTAAATTCATGGGTCATATTATTTAAAAAGTCGGTGGTATATTCCGATATTTTTTTCTCCATCATGAGTGATAATGTTGTTCGCCAAAATAAAACGAGCACAATAAGTATCAGAATAACGGAAGTGATGAATAGTGTACCCATCTCCGCTATAATGAATTGCTTTTTATCAGGGAAGATCAATTTCAGTTCCAATCCTTTTTTACTGGTCAATTTTTCTAAACCGCCTTCATAGCAGCCTACCTGGTCAGGTTGAACGTTATGTACAAAACGACTTTTATTTTTTTCAGGGGATGAACCTGGTTGTAGGACTTCAAAAGAATAATCGACATGAAAGTTGTAGAATTTCATATAATGAGTGAACAAGGAATCTATTTTATGGGTTTCATTCTTTCCTATTCCGGTTTGCATATTCTCACAAGTTTCTTTATCCGCAAGAAGTGCTTCGGTTGTTCTTGCAAGAACCATATCTGCTCTTTCGTTAAACAACTCCTCTTTACTTTGTGCAGTTTGAAAGATCCAGTTCACCTGAATGATCAGCACCATTACTAATGCAATGGAAGAAATTATGATGAATATATTGGTTCGGTTCAACTTCATTTGAATCAAAATTAACCATTTTTCATGGTATATAACCTGTATTAACAAGTCATTAACAAGTCAATAACTACTCAGTAACAGGTCTCCTTTTAAATAAGAATTACTTTTGATCTATAAACTATAGCAGTGAAAAAGTTAATTTTAATAAAGATTTAATTTTGAAAAAATGAAAACAACTAAAATAATTTTAATAGTGATTTCTGCAATACTTATTGCAGCATGTAGCTCTTCTAAAAGGAGCTCAACATCAACTGCACCCTCAACTCCAGCTTCAACAACAACTACTGCAAAAAATAATTTTCTATTTGTAAAACCTGCAGAAGGAATTCCTGCTCCGGGAAATGAAGAGCTAATTGCTCTTCAGGCACAATATAAAGATCTTACATTAGAGAAGTTAAAGGAAGGTCATGCAATTTATACGGAGGGTGCCTGCATTGGTTGTCACGCTGCTGTAAATATCTACCAGCTTGAGGAAGCGCAATGGAAAGGGGTTGTTGAGGATATGGCTCAAAAAGCGTATTTATCTGATGTACAAAAGGATGCAGTTTATAAATATGTGCTTGCTATAAAAGCTACACAACCAAAATAAGTTAAGTTATTTTCTCCAATAATTTTAATAATGAATCGTAATCACTTTAAAAAAAATAATAAAATGAAAAACTATGTAATTACCCTGCTTTTATTCCTGCTTTTTATTCCTGGTTTTTCTCAAAATCCCGGATTTGAATATAGTGGAAGGTCTAACCCCTCAGTTAAAAAAGAAAAACTAAAGGAAGCTAAATTCATTTGTGACATAACGCCTGAATTCTGGGGAAGGCTGGCAATGCCGGAGAAAGATCGTGTTGAGCTGGATCATCGAAGAAAAATGGATTACTCTCTGGGATCTTATCTTTATACTCAAGGGGGATATGATATAATCGATTATATTTCTGTAGAAATTTTAGCTACCTGCAACGGTAAAGTCCTGATGTTTGAAAGTACAAGTGATAAACTCACTACAGAACAAAAAAATATTTTAAATGCTGCGGACCTGAGTTCCAATATCAGGATAAAAATTATGTTCAAATATAAAAACCAGGTAAACGATAATCTTAATAGTGGTGATAAGATCATAGAAGGACAATTGACAGTTACGGTAGTTCCTGAGATCGAAGCTGAATATCCTGGCGGTTTTAAGCAACTAACAAAATATTTTACAGAAAATGTTATTAATAAAGTTTCTAAAACAAATGGTTCCAAAAGAGTTGAACAAGCGATTGTGAAATTCAATGTTAATGAGCAAGGTCAAATAGTTGACGCTAAAATATTGAGGACGTCTACAGATCCCCAAATAGATAAATTATTACTTGACGCAACCAATAAAATGCCAAAATGGAAGCCAGCGGAAAATTCAAAAGGTATAAAAATTAAACAGGGATTTAGTATTCCGTTTGGTGGTGATGGTTGTTAGGTTATAATAAAATTGCACCACAATGTCAATCGATTTATAATTAGGTTTCCTTATTTAGAGACCCTTTATTCTGCAGTGGTTTTGGAACAAAAACGTAGGTCCTCATAACGGGGGCCGCTTTGGTATAGGGTTTGGATATCGAAACTTTCGGGATGGCTTTCTGGCGCTTAAGATTCTTATGGACTCTCATAACCGGAAGCTGTTGTTTTGACTGATTCCAACCAGGCCTTTAGGTTGGAGTATTAAGTTTCCAACCATCGAATGATTTTGTGAGTGTTTCTAAAAAAACGTTTGGGTCTTGCGCCCCGCTCACAGCATATTTTCTATCCATTACAAAAAAAGGTACTCCATTTGCACCTATATGTTGAGCCTCTTCGCCATTTTTTCTAACCTCTTCAGCGTATAAGTTGGTTGATAAAACATTTTGAACTTCTTGTTTATCAATACCAACTTCGGTTGCTAATCGTACTAATGTTCCATGGTCGCTCATTAAGGCGCCTTCAGTAAAGTACGCTTTAAAAAAGCGCTCTTCAATTTTATCAGTAAGGTTATATTTTTTAGCAAGTTGAATCACGCGATGCGCGTCAAAAGAGTTGGTGATTTTAACTTTATCAAAATTATATTCTAGTCCAACACTCTTTGCTGTAAGAATAACTGATTCATGGAGCTTTACCGACCACTCTCTGGTTTGCCCTTTTAGTTCCGCAACATAGGTGTATGCATCTTTTTCGGGTTGATAGGTAATAGAAGGGTCTAATTGGAAGCTATGCCATACAACTTCAATTGAATCTCTTTGAGGAAACAATGCTAATGCGGCTTCAAATTTTCGTTTTCCGATATAACAAAAAGGACACATAATATCACTCCATATTTCAACTTTCATTTTCTTTTCCATTGTGTTTTTTATGAACTCCCCGTAATTGGAAATTGCTCCTGCGGCTGTTGTGATGTCGTTTATGGTTTCTCCCACTATTTAGTAATATATCTTCATCTTCACCAAATTCTATTTTCGTATTAACTAATTTAGATTTGGAGATTTTGTTTTATTATTTGGAATTAATGTCTTAGAAGTAAATACAAGTGCTTGAAGAACCAATAAAATAATAATAATGATAGCGAAAACGAATTGTGATGATGTTTTACCAGAAAGATACAATGTTTCAGCAGAATCCATAATTTGTTTAGACTCCTCTAATTGAATCGCAGATAGTTCATTTAGTATAATAAGTGCCGAATTTGCAGAGGCTAATTTAATTTGAATGTTATTCAAATAAGGAGGTTCAAGCTCACGCAGCGTGTTTAACAACCCATCAGCTTTTTTTTTCTCTACATCTGTAAATTTAGTTTTTTGGTAAGCATTGCTTATTTCTTTAATATATAAAAGCAAATTATTGATCGTATTATTTTTGTTGGCATCATTCATATCAGCGTTTATTGCCTCCTTTATTTGATACACACCGCTTGTCATTTTTAAAATATAGCCTTCCGCGATTAAACGGTCTTCATATAATGTGCTAATTGAGTTTTTTACGTTTTGTGTATGGTCCCTGTCAATATAATTACTAAACAAAACCAATAAACAGAGTGAAAGTAGTGCCCCTGATGCCGCCAATTTATTTTTTATACTATACGTCCATTTCATAGTCCCTTAGAATTTTTAAATTATTTTGTATCAAAGGTATTCTTAAATATATGGTATTGCTTTAACAGGTATTCAAATTTTAGGTTGGTTGCGGAGCAAAATCCCTAAAACACCAGAGTCCAAATAAGCTCCATTATTAATACAAAGTGGTTGTGGTGGAAAGTTCTTAAAACACTACAGTCCAGATACGTTACGGATTTAACCTATATGGGAGTAGGTGATTTTTACCGAAAACCGGTTCTTTAAAATACTCTATTTCCATCCGGTTTGGTATATGATTCCAAAATTGACAATTATCGAACCCCTATTGTAAATTCAGTAATCGGCTATATTAGTGATTTGGCAGGAGATTTAGGAGGAAATAAAAACCGGACTTCTCAAGTTTTATTTGAAAAGTCCGGTTGTGTACCCGGGACCGGAGTCGAACCGGTACGGTTTCCCACAGGTGTTTGAGACCAGCGCGTCTACCAATTCCGCCACCCGGGCATT
>JAZKBX010000232.1:0-1830 GCA_040388455.1 Bacteroidota bacterium | reverse complement strand
CAGCAATGGGTTCGAAACATTTGCGGCATTCTCGATCTAGATGATATGTATAATAATCCATGTCTTTGGTTTTTGTTTATTTTTTTCTTTTTAATTCGTGATTTTCCAAATATTCTAAAAGATGTTCAAGCTTGTACAAAATCTTTCTGCCACCGTTTTCGCGGATAAAACCGATCTCTCTGGCGTTACGTAAGTTTTGCAGTTTTTTTGTCGAGCATTTAAGAAATTCAGCTGCCTCGGCATCTGAAAAAACAGTATTAGATTTAGTGTCCTTTTTATATAAAAAAGCTTCCATTTTCTCCAATCGTTGCAATATAGGCTGCAAAAATTCTGAAAACTCACCGGAAGATATTACGATTACTTTATTGTCCATTTTATCTTTGTTAAGCCTGATTATATTTTCCAACTTGCCAAAAGGACAACCCTCAATTATGGATACCTTTAAAGCTCGATTATTACGAACAAATTTGGAAATATATTCTGAAATTTCACAGTCCGTTCATAGTCTGGACTGTTCGTTTTACAGAAGAAAGCTGGTAATTGGGGGAGAATTATTGCTTTTGCTTTTTGCTTATTTTATCAAGAGAAGGTCGCGTAAATTTAGCACGTACTCCATCAGAAAGAGTGTTTTTTTTAGGGTTCATTTCCATTTGCAGGTTTTCCGTTGTGGTCTTATTTTGAAATTCAAATAAATCCCAACACACTTTTGCGTATCTACTATAACTTCCCTGACCACTGGTTGAGGGAAGTTCAATAAATCCTTTTTCTGCTAGTTGCAATAACACGTAAGCAAATTGAGAAGGTGAACCAAGCCAGTTTAATTTTACTTTATCGGTTGGATTAACACTTGCTTCAGAATTAGTTTGTTCCGACTCTTTTTGTGCTGATATTTCGTTTTCAATAAATCGTTTTACCAGCGGTTCATATTTATTTTTTAGGAATTCGCTGTATTTTAAACATAGATTTTCTAAAAAATTTTTAAATTTTTGAAAGTCATTATCAAATGTGTTTTGAAGATGGAATTTTAAAAAATCTTCGGCTTGTGATTCATCACCTTTAACTATTTGCGTTAAAGAAAATTGCAGCGAAAAAAACAAGTCAAAATTATGGTCCCATTTATTAATAAGGCAATTCATATCATAATTAACTATATTGAAATACTCGGATTCTTCATCCTCCTTTAAAAAATATTCGGGGAATGGAAAGATTCTAATATCTTCTGAATTTTTAAGGGCGCCAGGATACCTTATCTCCTCATAATTTTTCAAATAGGTTCCATTTTTGCCATCGTATTGAACTGTAAATATGCTTTTTTGCCAAAGAATCGAATGTATTGCATCCTGAAAATCTTTTATTAAAAACTGCCGGTCATATTTTTTCCATTTTTCATCCGAACCGGTTAATTGAGCGAAGATCGTCCCTGTATTTATTTCATATTGACTTGGCACTACTGAAATAATTTTTTCCGTTTTTTTCATTTTTTTTCAAATTGTAACGATTTATTCCTGCTAAAGTACAAAAAACATCAACTCTTGAGTTAACCTTTATCCCCCACCGTGGAGGTGATTTGATTCCTTTTTTGATCCTTCAATAATTTATTTTTTTATTTCCCTAAAACCATTTCCATTGTTTCATCCAATGATTGTTCATCAAATGAAGCCAGGTACATTTCAGTTACTTTTAGGCTTTTATGTCCTAATGCTTTTGATATGGAGTAAAGATCTGCTTTTTTCTTTCGTGCGATATTAGCAAAGCTATGGCGGCTTGAATGAAAATGCAAGCGTTTGTTTAATTTGCAGGAGGTTGCTAATTTTTTTAAGGCGGTATTTA
>JAZKBX010000231.1:0-1886 GCA_040388455.1 Bacteroidota bacterium | reverse complement strand
TTCAACATTCTATTCCGCATTTTTTTATAACGAGGTTGTGGCAGATCTTGCGATAATACACGATTTAAACCCATCAATCCGAAAATCTGTAATGGTGTTTTGTTTATCAAAAAACGCAATGGCTGCTTACTTGCAGAATGTTGTCCATTCGTAAACATTGGATGATGAGTAGCAATAATTACCTGCTCTCCATTCTGTTTGGCTAAGTTTAGCAAGCTATCTAAATGAGAATAAAATAATTCTTTGGTATGTTTCTTCGATCGGATTTTATTCTTTTTATAATAATGCAAAAACCATTGGGTGTCGATAATAATAAGTCGAAGTTTCTCATTTAATAGAACTGTTTCTGGGCCCGGTAAACCACCATGCGGTAAAAAAGTTGAATTGTTTTTATTCTTAGAAATAGTTTTATCTTTTAAATAGGTTTCCACATATTTTTCTTCATTTGAAAGCCTCTTCAATCCCTGAATACCCTGTGCTTGCCAATCGTGATTACCGGGAATGAAATAAACACTACCCTTATATTTATTTAAAATTTGCAACTGTGATTCCAGATGCAAAGCCGATTTTTTATCATTAGCCTTTAATCCGCTTGGGTAAATATTGTCTCCTAAAAAAATGACAGCACTATTTGGATGTGATAAAAGTTCGTCTTTTAGCATTAGTAACGCTTTTCCGGGAATGGTGTCTTCACCGGCATCACCTATTAAATAAACGGAATAAGGAGGCATTATCTGTGCAGTGAGTGCCAGTGGGAATAAAGTAAAAAAGAATTTTAATAGAAATTTTGACATTTTAAATAGTGTATTAAATTTTGTTTTTGTTTTATTGAATTTTCTGAGAGTCTAAATTGTTACACTAACAGTATATTTGACACTGTTGTTTAAGGTTTATTCTTTAATAAAATTAAATGCTACTGATAAATGTTCAATGATATCAGAAGCGATCATGCTTTCTTCTGATTTTTCATGCGCAGCAAAATCGCCTGCTAAACCATGCAAATAAACGCCCAGAATACATGATTGTTGTGATGTGTAACCTTGTGCCATCAATGAGGTAATTATTCCTGTAAGTACATCACCACTGCCACCGGTAGCCATACCGGGATTTCCGGTTGAATTAAAATATACATCTCCATTAGGGCACGATATAGCAGTGTGAGCACCTTTTAAAACAACATAAACAGCATATTTGATGGAGAATTCCCGTTGTATCTTTAGTCGTTCCAGGCTATTTTCGGTTTTGCCGATCAAACGTTCAAATTCTTTCGGATGAGGTGTAAACACACTGTTTGCAGGTATAAAAGAAAGCCAGGTTTTATTTTCAGAAATCGAATTAATTGCATCGGCATCAAATACGATTGGAACGGTAGTATTTTGAATCAATAGTTTAACAACATTCTGTGTTTGCTTTTCAGTGCCAATACCGGGGCCTACTCCAATGGCATTATATTTTTCAATCCGAATATTATCTGTAATAAAATTAGCTTCACTATCCACTTCCACCATTGCTTCAGGAAGAGAAGTTTGCAGTATTTCATATCCGCTTTTAGGTATGTGAATTGTTAAAAGTCCAACTCCGGCTCTTACACATGCTTTTGCTGAAAGCACGGCTGCGCCCATTTTCCCATACGTACCAGCAACTAATAACGCATGTCCGAAAACACCTTTGTGTGCAATTTTACTACGTGTTTTCAGAAACACACACACATCATTTTTAGTGATAAAGTAATTTTTTGTTTGTGTGTGATTGATATGATCACGATGTAAACCAATATCTAAAACATTAAATTCACCAATGTATCCAGCCGTTTCCGGAAACATAAAAGATAATTTCGGAAATTGAAATGAAAGTGTAAAGGTTGCTTTTACTATATGATCTGTTGC
>JAZKBX010000230.1:0-5198 GCA_040388455.1 Bacteroidota bacterium | reverse complement strand
ATTTACGATGGATTGAGAGCGCAAAATGCTGCTGTAAGAAAAGGATCTCTTTAGTCCTGGTCTTAATATCAATTAATTATTAATTACTAATTACCTGGGGAGATCTCCCCAGGTAATTTATAAATCTCAATCAAATGAATATAATCATCCTGGATAAAACGTATAACGTTGAAATGCCAATTGTACCAAGTTCCACAGGGCAGCAAATTTTCTTCCCTCAAATAAATGTTTTGGATGGTAAATTAATTACAGGTATCGAAACATTCATTCCCGAAATTAACCCAAAAACACCTGGAAATGTAGCTTTAGCAAATAGCGATTTGATTTCAGTATCATATCTTAACTTAGTTGTTGGGGATGTTCAGCAAATATGGAATTTGCCACTACTGAAGGTTTTGAATGTAAACAATCAATTTACAACAGGTGTGGGATCTTCATTATTCAATGTAGAGTTCAACAACCTTAAAATTATTTGGGCAAAATCATACATTTTTATTGCAGACGTTTCTAAAATTGCTGCTACTGCTGAAAGCTTTATGTTTAATATTTCTTATTCAGATCATAAATAACAATGGCATTAAATCCAGTAATAAGGGGGAAAGATAACATTTACAAGCATTTTAGTAATACTAAACATGTGCATTGGAAGTTATATAATGCTTTAGATATGAAATCGCCCATATCAATGTATATGGATGCATCTAAAAAATCCGCTCCCGACGCTTTGCTTGCTTTAAAGGATATAATTGATGTATTGGACGTTTCCGGAGTGTATGTATTAGATACCTATTTGCCTACGCCAGGGTCTAAAGATTTTTTTAAACCGGAAACGTCCATTCCTTTTTCTATTAATGAATCCAATACTTCTAATCAACAACAACAATCTTCAGCTATTGGATCTCAAACTTCAGGATATACTCCTGAATTTGGTGAACATATTAAATTGATCCAGGAAAACGCCAGGCTAAATGCAGAAAACAAATATGCTAATACACAATTAGCCGATGCCCTGGAAGAACAAAACAGGCTAAAACACGAACTTTCAATTGCTGAAGGTTTATTGGATGAGTGGGAAAACGAAAACGAAGACGAAGAAGAAGAAGAAGAAGACAATAAAAAAGGCATGTTTGGAAATGTTCCTCCGGATATGAATGCAGCAATTGCAAAGCTAATTACAGAGAAGGGCGGTTTAGTCCTGGAGAATTTATTTAAACCAAAAATGAATCCCCAGGAACAAACAAAAACACCTGAAGCACCAGGGGAAGTTTCCGGAACTGATCAGGATCTATTTAACATTGTTCTTCAGCTAAAAAAACATGATCCTGAAATTGAAGCACATTTAAAAAAATTATTATTTGTTGCGGAACAAATGCCTGATACATTTGTTGAAGTATTAAAAAATTTAGACATGTTTGGATAATGGCAGCACAAACCTACGATACCGTAATTGATAATAAATATAAAATTGGATCATTAATCGGGAAACAACTGATTGCAAAAAAGCAAGTTGTTGGGCATTATGATTTCCATACATCAAAAAACATTGTTGCATTCAATAAGGATGCAGTAATAGGAACGGTATTCAATTATTTGATTGAACCAAAAACGGGCAAAGTGTTTTGGGCATTTAAAGATGCCAGGAATAAAAACCGAATCTATTATGTTATGCATGATGTTAATGCAATGGGATTAAATGCCATTGACAAGCAAACAACAAAAACAGTCCAGGATTATGTTACTGAAGCAAAAACAGACCAGGAGATAGAAGAAAAAGGAAAGATCATATATTATTTTGAGAAATATGGGAAAGTTGTATTAGGTACAACAGTAGGCGGATTTATAGTTTATAAATTAATCACTCGAAATGGAAAATAAACCACCAACACAAATAACAGTTCACCAGGAAATAAGCAAAACAAATTGGATTCCTTTTACTTATGGCGTTGGTTCACACAATCGTATATTCAATTGCAATGAATTGTATTTTGAAAACATAAGCGAAGGGCTGATCTATATGAATGACGTTTATAGGGTTGCTTATCCGGTTCATTTAATATCAAAACAAAATGAAATTGATACAACGCCATATAAATTTACGGTTATAAGTGGATTTATACAGGGATGGTATAAACAAAATGCCGGTGTTGATTCATATATTGAATCTCAATATAATCGTTTAAATGCTCCAATCCCAAACAGAAGGGATACAATTAAACATTTTTACGATAACAAACGCCCTAAATTGGATTTCTAATGGACAAAAAGAAAGTTATTGGATTAGCAGCATTAGGAGCGGGTATATTGTTCCTGGTAACACGTAAAAAAGCAGCCCCCGTAATAGTTAAAAGTATGACAGCAGTAGAATTTTATAAAACGTATTACCCAATTGCGCTTCAGGATCAGAAAAAAACCGGAGTTCCTGCATTGTTTACCTTGGCCCAGGCAGCTATTGAAAGCGCATACGGCAGAGCAGCGCCAGGCTTTAATTTTTTCGGTATAAAAGCAGGTAGTTCCTGGAAAGGTAAAACGCAATTACTGAAGACATGGGAGAGCGGGAAAACAGGAGATCCGGTAAAGGATCATATTACTGATAAAGTAATTCAGATCTTTAAGCCAGGAGAAAAAGGGGGGATCTATAAAAATGCGTATTCATACCGCGTTTATGGTAAATTCAAGGCTTACGGTTCTGCCCTGGAATCATTTAATGATCATTCCGCTTTTTTACTTCAAAACAAACGGTACTCTGAAGCTTTCAAAAAGTCAGATCCTAAACAATTTGCTGAAGCAATAGCAAAGGCGGGATATGCAACTGATCCAAACTATGCAAGCACACTAACAAAGCAAATAGACATAGTAAAAAAGAATGTAGCATAAAATATTTACCTGGTCACAGTTACCAGGACAAAAACAATCCCCTAAAACTATTGATTTTAGGGGATTGTTTTTTTGTGCTGAAGATCTTCAGCACCGGGCTAAAAATAGAACGCCCTAAAATCAATACTTTCAACAAAAAGTTTTCGGGATCTTGCCGGCAAGAAAAAAGAATCCCCTAAAATCAATAGTTTTAGGGGATCATTTTTTTGTGAAAGGATCTGATTGAGTTTTTATGCTCCCATGTCATGAAACATTTCTTGCAATTTATCTTGATCATCATTAAAAACTGCATTGATCAATTCAGATCCATTGATCTTATAATGTTTGATCATATCCAATTGCTGAAGTTCACCGGAATGGAAGTAAACATCTGCAATTTTTAAAAGATCCTCAAACCTGGGATCTTTATTTTGATTCCTTTGGACCGATTTTAACATTTCTTCGATCCTACTTATTTCTTCAGTATCAAATTGATCCTGGTTATTGTGTTTTTTATTGCTCATCTGTTTTTGTTTTATTGATTACACTTCTAAGGTGTTCCCTTGCACCTTTTTCTTTGAATAGGGAAATAATTCTTTGCTTACGATCCATTACTTCAGAAACGCGGGCATCTGTTTCTTCAGGAACATTTTTAGGATCTATTTCTTCAGAAACTTTTTTTACTTCAGGTAATTTTTTACCAGGTATAAAGTTTTTAGGATTGTTTTGTTTTGCCATGATATGTATAATATTAAGTTTAACGAATTAAAAAAGCAGTTTAGGACGTTACTGCCATTCAAGACATCCGAATTGATTAGATCAAATCTTTTGTGCCCTTAGCCCTTTTGTTTATGCGTTTGGTGCAACTACTGTAAGAACATCAACCGCGCTGAAGTATGATAACCTGGGAGTTGTTGTATCTTTTAAAAATGTTTCACATGTATAAGGCATGTAAACGTGTGAAGCTGCTGAAAAATCAGCAGATTGCAATGTGAATGCTCCAATATTATTATAAACCAATGCAGCAGTAAATGTTCCCGCATCTAAATTGTTACTTTTAATATTATTAAATGAACTGCCCAAAAACAATGTTAATGTACATCCATTATCAATATTGTTTTTGGAACACATATCTTGAAATATCAATGTATTTCCATTCAATACTTTGTTATTATTTATAGAAGTGCCATAGGTTAAAGTATTTCGAGATCCTGCGCTATTGGCAATATTAAAATCCACCATAACAATAGCATTACTATTGCCGAATTTATTATCCGAATTGCTATTTCCTAAATTTATTGTATTAGATTCTCCAAATGAATTTTGCGAATTTAAATTTCCTAAAATTAAAGGATTGTTAGCAATACCAAATTTATTTTTTGTATTGGAATCTCCACAAGTTATAGAACATGAACTGCCAAACGTTTGTTTGTTGTTATTTGTACCGATAGATATTGTACAATCATCCCCGAACGAATGATCTACATTTGACGATCCCATTGTTATATCACAATCTCTCCCAAATATATTTTTGCTGTTATTATTGGACAATGTGCCAAAAGATCCAGTTCCAAATGTATTATTCAAACATGTAGATCCTAAAATAAGATATTGAGTACCTCCCAATAGTTTATTTCCGGTACAAGCAGAATTAAATGTATTGTTCATACATAGTGGACCAAATGTATTTGTATTGCAATTCCCTAAAAACAGGTTGTTAGGCAATAAAAATGGAAGGGAATATTCATTAAAATATATTGCAAAATCATCTAAAAAATTTCCTATTTCCCTGTCTGCTCCTGATCCTAAAAATGTTACCCTGGCAAAACTTGCATTCCCATTATCATTTACAGAATCAAAATTTGATTCTGTTGTTTCGTATCTTAGAAATAAAACTACTCTATGATCATAGTCGGTTCTATTTCCCATATCATCAATACGTAATGTTATACGTCCTTTTGCGGGCGCTCCCATCCATTCGGTTGAATTAAAATTTACATTGTATTGAAGTTGATCTTTTGGGTATGCAATAGAAATAACAGTTGAAGAAATTGTATTTACTGATGTAGCAAATAAAACTAAAGGTTCGGGATTTCCCTCCAAAGTTGCAACCGTTACCTTTGGAACGCCAGCAGCATCGTAATCCGGTTGATCATAAATTGTTGCAAAATCGGATAACAAATAAGATTGTCCAGGGATCAAAGTAGATCCCGCAATTGCAGCAGCTAATTCCGCATAAGTTATGGATATTAAACTAACTATTCCACCACCGCCCCCACCACCTTCAATAACAGTTAAAACAAGTGCGCGATCCATTTTAGAAAGCTTACCGGAATTATTAATAT
>JAZKBX010000229.1:0-19479 GCA_040388455.1 Bacteroidota bacterium | reverse complement strand
TTTTCACTCCTTACCGGAAACAATGAAAAAGTGGACTATACTCCCGGTTTATATTACCAGGGAACAGTTGCAGGGAACACGCCATCCTTGGCTGCATGGAGTTTATTTGATCAGAGCATCATGACCGTATTTTCATGGAACAACCAAAATTATGTTTTAGGACTTTGGAAAAATGAATCAAACATCCTTAATAATATCTACATTTTATATAAAGACAGCGATGTACTTTACCAAAGAAAATTTGAATGTATGGCCGATAAATTAATAAAAGAATCGACTGCTAAAGCTACAGGAACAGACAATCCCGAATTATTGTTTACAAATTGCGTTAAAATATATTTTGAGTGTGATTATGAAATGTACACTGATAATGGAAACAGTGTTACAAATGTCGGAAACTTTGTAACAGGTATGTTTAACGTTATTCAAACATTGTATACCAATGAAAGTATAGGTGTTGAAATATCTCAGATATATGCATGGTCTACCACCGATCCATATATATCGAATACAACCTCCACAGATCTTCTAAATAGTTTCCAGGCCTATCGTACAACATTTACCGGTGATTTAGCTCATTTCCTAACAACCAGGAACCTTGGTGCCGGAGGATTAGCCTATTTGGATGTATTGTGTACTCCTAGTTATGCCTACGGTATGACCAATATTGACAATACGTATGACACCTACCCGAACTACTCATGGACCATAGAAGCTGTTACACATGAGTTGGGACATAATATAGGTTCCCATCATACACAATGGTGCGGATGGGTGGGAGGAGCCTTAGATGATTGTTATGCAGTAGAAGGTACCTGTTCCCCCGGACCTACCCCTACAAATGGTGGTACTATAATGAGTTATTGCCATTTAGGCGGAACCGGTATTTTACTTACAAATGGCTTTGGAACCCAACCGGGAAATCAGGTAAGAACACAATATAATGCAGCAACGTGTTTAACATCTTGTGCTCCAACAGATCCTGTTTGCGCCAATATAACTGTTATTAGCGCCTGCGGTTCATCAAATGTTCAAACCTACACCGGTGGAGGAAGCGGTTCATGGAATACTAGTACAGTTAGCTCTTGCGGATTTATGGCTCCGGGAGTAGAAAAGATCTTTAGTTATGTTGCCCCTTCCACAGGTGTTTATAGTATTCAGGTTACAGCAGCAACGGGTTATGTTGATTATCAATGGAAATCAAATTCCTGTGGTTCTACAGGCTGGACATGTATCAGCAATATTCAAACTCCAGGCGCTTATGGCTCCATGTCCTGGACAGCTGGAACCACTTATTATATTTTACTTGATGATGAAAACAGTACTGTTGGTACACATACATTTTATATAAGTTGTCCAACTATTACCGGGCCCTGCGCCAGCATCACTTCAATCAGTGCTTGCGGAGTTGCCGGAGCTCAAACATACACTGGTGGAGGAAACGGAGTTTGGAATACAACAACGAACAGTGCTTGCGCATATCCAACTCCCGGGCTTGAGAAAATTTACAGTTTTGTTGCTCCTACTACTGGCATTTATAGCATCCAGGTTACAGCGGCTTCAGGCTGGGTTGATTATCAATGGCAAACTACTTCATGTGCTGAAACAGGATGGAATTGTATTGCAGATACCAATGCAATTGGGGTATTTGGTGCAATGTCATGGACAGCAGGAACAACCTATTACATCTTACTTGATGACGAAAATACCACCGCTGGCACCCATACCTTTTACATCAATTGTCCGGTTATTACAGGCCCTTGTGCCAACATAACCTCTATAAGCACCTGTGGATCAGCTTCTTCACAAACATTTACGGGAGGAGGAGCCGGAACCTGGAATACCGGTACTTGCGGATATCCAACACCGGGTACAGAAAAAATTTACAGCTTTGTTGCTCCTATCACCGGCACTTATGGTATCCAAATTACTGCTGCGAGTGGTTATGTGGATTATTTATGGCAAGCTTCAAACTGTGCTTCCACAGGATGGATCTGTATTGAAGATACCAATGCAGTAGGCCTGTATGGTGCAATACCATGGACAGCCGGAGTTACTTATTACATCCTGGTAGATGATGAAGATGCAACTGTTGGTACCCATACATTTTATGTTAACTGCCTTGATCTTCCTACCGGAATCAAAGAAAATAAGGAAGCACCCAATGTAAACATTTCTCCTAACCCAAATACAGGTAGCTTCACCATTAGCATTGATCATTTTGCTGCAAAAGATCTGCAAATAAACATTTTCAATGTACTTGGCGAAATGGTTTACTCATCGAAGCCAGAAAACGTAACCGGGAAATTTAATAAAGAAGTTTTCCTTGGCAATGTTTCTAAAGGTGTATATATGGTCCAAGTTAGCGCAGGAAGTAAATTGTATCATAAGAAAATAATTGTTGAATAAATTTTATTTTCTCAAATTATAAAAAAGGCAGCTAATAAGCTGCCTTTTTTATTTTTCAGCAATATCTAATCCAACTGCACTCCCGTTAAACATTATATTTTTTTCATAAAAAAAAGGATATCGAAATCAATTTCAATATCCTTTTTTTATTTGGAACCAAAATGAAAGGGGGGCAGTTCCTTTAGATTAAAAAGATCTCCCTAACTATTCACCGAAACATTAACACTAAACAATTCTTTTAATTTGCTTACAGTATAATCTACCTCTTCTTTGGTATTGTATTTACTGAAGGAAAAACGTACAGAAGGCCTTGTAACATCGCAACCAATTCCGCGAAGCACATGCGAACCGATATCACTGCCGGAGGTGCAGGCGCTGCCACCGGATGCGGCAATACCGGATATATCTAAATTAAACAATAACATTTCAGCGTTTTCGGTATGCGGGAAACGTACATTTAATACGGTGTACAAACAATTATCCTGGCAAGCGCCATTAAATTCTATAACAGGGATTTCAGCCTTTAACTTTTCCACCATATAATTTTTAATGCCGGTAATATGCTTTTGATGATCGTCCATATCGCGCAAGGCAATTTCCAATGCTTTTGCTAAACCAATAATACCATACAGATTTTCGGTACCACCACGCATATTGCGCTCCTGCCCTCCACCATATATCATTGGATGAATTTTCACAGAACTGCTAACGTATAAAAAACCAACACCTTTAGGACCATGAAATTTATGTGCGGCACAGGTAACAAAATGAATTTTTATTTTTTGAAGATCCATTTCATAATGCCCCATTGTCTGAACGGTATCTGAATGGAAAATAGCATTGTATGTTGAACAAATTTCGCCAACTTCTTTTAAAGGCAAAAGGTTTCCAATTTCATTGTTGGCATGCATTAAGGAAACAAGCGTTCTACCATTCTCTTTTAATAATTCTTCGAGGTGGATCAAATCCACATGGCCTATAGTTGTTAAGTTAACAAAACTTAATTTAATAACGCCCTCTTTTTCTAATTCCTCTAAGGTATGCAAAACTGCATGGTGTTCAATTCTGCTGGTAATGGCATGTTTAATACCCAAATCGTGAATAGTGCAGCGGATAGCCATATTATCAGCCTCGGTACCACCGGAAGTAAAGAAAATTTCGGAGGGTGAAACATTCAATGATTTAGCAACCATTTTACGGGCGCCCTCTATAGCCGCCCTTGTTTTTCTACCGAAGGAATGGATGGATGAAGGATTCCCAAAATGCTCTGTCATGTATGGCAACATTTCGTTTAAAACTTCTTTATCTAATGGTGTTGTAGCTGCGTTATCGAAATAGACTTTCATAAACTTTTTTTATTTTTCAATACAAGATAGATTTGGTATGGATAACGAATTTTTACGAATTTACGAATCTGTATATTTTTAAATAATAAACACAGATTCGTAAATTCGTTTTTTATTCGTTATCCACACCCAAAATGCTTATACAGCTATCTGTTGCTGTTTTATAAATTCACGAATATCTGACATTATCTTTTTAGAAAGATTATCGGCAGTTGTTCTTAACCCGCTTTCGGAGTATATACGAATGATCGGTTCGGTATTGGATTTACGTAAATGTACCCAGTCCTTTCCAAATTCTATTTTTATTCCATCAATTGCATTGATAGGCTGTTTCTTATATTTTTCCTGTATACCTTCTAAAATACTGTCGATATCAATCTCAGGTGTCAGTTCAATTTTATTTTTTGAGATCTGGTAGTCAGGGTAGGTAGAACGTAACATGGAGGAGGTTTTCCCATATTTCGCTAAATGCGATAAAAATATAGCAATACCAACCAATGCATCACGGCCATAATGTAATTCGGGTAAAATAACGCCACCATTGCCTTCGCCACCTATCACCGCTTTGGTTTCCTTCATCATGGTAACTACATTTACTTCGCCCACAGCAGAAGCACTATAACTTCCACCATGCTTTTCGGTAATATCACGCAAAGCGCGTGTTGATGACAGGTTAGAAACGGTATTACCTTTTTTATTTGATGCCTTCTCAGCTGGTGTACGTTTGTTTAAGACATAATCAGCGCAGGCAACCAATGTAAATTCTTCACCAAACATTTCACCATCTTCGCAAACAAAAGCCAAACGGTCAACATCAGGATCAACAACAATTCCTAAATGTGCATTTTCCTTTTTTACAAGTTTAGAAATATCCCGTAAATTTTCAGGAAGGGGCTCCGGATTATGCGGAAATTCTCCTGTTGGATCACAATATAGTTTAATGACATTTTCAACACCTAATGCATTAAGTAAAAGGGGAACAACTATGCCTCCAGTAGAGTTCACACAATCGATCACCACTTTAAATTTGGCAGCTTTTATTGCAGCAACATCTACAAGAGAAAGTGCAAGAATTTTATCAATATGTTTTTTAAAATAAGTATCGTTCTTAGTTACTTTACCCAAAGAATTAACCTCTGCAAATGCATAGTTTCCTTTCTCTGCCATTTCCAATACTTCGGCACCATCTTTTTCATTGATAAATTCACCTTTTTCATTCAATAGTTTCAAAGCATTCCATTGTTTTGGATTGTGGCTTGCTGTAAGTATGATACCACCATCCGCTTTTTCTTCAGGAACAGCTATTTCAACAGTTGGGGTAGTTGACAAACCAATATCCACAACATCTACACCCATACCTTGCAAAGTACCTAAAACCAAATTATTTACCATTTCACCCGAAATACGGGCATCACGACCAACAACAATTTTAATTCGGGTGTTTTTTGAGTTTTTTGCGATCCACGCTGCATAGGCCGAAGTAAATTTTACTATATCCAATGGACTAAAACCTTCACCAGGTTTTCCTCCAATTGTTCCTCTGATACCTGATATTGATTTGATTAACGTCATTTCTTTTTCCTGTCTTTCTGTTAAAACACTAAAATATTATACCAATTGCTGAATAAAAACGAATTACAAAAATAATGGTTGTGACCAAAAATTACGAATAGATACCTAAACAAAAAAGGCAATATACCGGAAAACACCCTTTTATACAGTTGTCAGAATACAAATTGGACTTCGAAAAGTTCGTAACTGCAAAGATTTTTTATTCGTGATCTATTTGAGATACAAAGGTATACTATTATAGCATTATTTAAAATAATTAGTTCTCAACAATCACTCTTTTATGTTAAGAAATATCACTTTTTGACTCATTTTTTTATTATCTTTGACAAGTACTTTATCCAATCCAACTCTACATGAGAAGGCAAAGACAAACGTACAAGCTAAGCAGATATGTATAGGAAAGAGTTCTTTCCTGAAGTAGGGGGGCAGATGGCTTTTGAACTAATAAAAAGACAGAGAGATGGATAGCGAAGAATTTGGAGATAACGAAAAAAAAGGGGGCGAACAACTGGTATTGGTTGACCGTTTCGAAGAAATGATTAATAGTGGGAAACAGTACTTTTTTGATGCGGAAGAGTTTGAAGAGATAATTGATTATTACTTCGAAAAAAACAACTCAAAAAAAGCCTTACAAGCTATTGATCTTGCTATTGGTCAATACCCGTTTTCCACCGTTTTCTTTTTACGCAAAGCTCAGATTTATGCCGCTACCAACCAAAGTCAAAAAGCTTTGGAAATTTTATCATACGTAGAAAGTATGGAGCCATCCAATACTGAATTATATATGACCAAAGGCTCTATTTACAGTCAAATGGGACTTTCTGACCAAGCTATTGAAAACTATAAAAAAGCTGCTGAAAATGCAGAGGATATTGATGAAATATACCTGGCAATGGCTTTCGAATTTGAAAACACTGCCAAGTTTGATGATGCCATTTTTTATCTAAAAAAAGCAATTGCTGAGAACCCGGAAAATGAAGCTGCCTTATATGAACTGGCATTTTGTTATGAATTAAACGGACAGTCAGAGGAAAGTGTAAAATATTATACCGAATTTGTTGACAAACACCCCTATACTGCCACTGCCTGGTTTAATCTGGGTGTAGCGTATAATAGATTAGAAATGTTTGAAAAAGCGATTGATGCTTACGATTACGCAATAGCTATCAATGAAAATTTTTCTTCTGCTTATTTCAACAAAGCAAATTCATTGGCGAATTTGAATCTTTTTGATAAAGCTATTGAAGTATATAAAGAAACATTAAAAGTAGAAGAACCCGAAGCAATTACCTATTATTACATCGGTGAATGTTACGAGAAGAAAGAGGATTTTGAACATGCTTTGGTTTTTTATAATAAAGCAATTGCACTTAATGCGCAATTGGCTGATGCATGGCTCGGTATTGGAATTGTACTTGATGCACAGGACCGCACCAGTGAAGGTATCCATTATGTAAAAAAAGCAGTTGAACTGGAAAAAGAAAATGCCGAATACTGGTATATTTATGGTGAACTTCAACAAAAAATGCAATTTTATGAAGATGCCGAAAACTCTTTCAAAAAAGTAATTGAATTAGATCCCGAAAATTCTGAAATATGGCTGGATTATGCCAATTTGCTTTTTGAACAGGAAAACAAAAATGGTTCATTGGAAATATTAGCGGAAGGTATAAAACATCATCCGCAAAATGCAGAATTACAATACCGGATCTCAGCTTGTTTGATGAGCATCGGACAAAAACAGGAAGCACTGAGTTTTTTGCGTAACGCTTTAAAACTTAACTACGAAATACATAATGAATTGTTTGACTATTTACCACAGCTAAAAGAAAATACAAGTATCACTGATCTAATAGAATCTTATAAAAAATGACTTCTCCCAAAGCGGAGAAGTGAAATACTAAAATAAAAATATGAGCTTAAATTTTACACTTCCTTATTTACCGGAACGTCCGGAAAAACCACGTAATAATGGCCTTACCATGATGATGGATAAGGGACTAAGCGTTCGCCAGGTAGAAGATTTTTTATCCGCTAGCGGTTCTTTAACCGACATCGTTAAGTTAGGGTTCGGAACATCCTACCTGACCAATAACATAGAACAAAAAATAACCCTTTACAAAGAGGCTGGAATGAAAGTGTATTTAGGCGGAACGCTTTTTGAAGCTTTTATTGTTCGCGGTATGTTTGCCGATTATATGAAATTATTGGATAAGCTAAAGCTGAATTGCGCAGAGGTTTCTGATGGTTCTATTGTTATGCCCCATGATAAAAAATGTGAGTACATCCAAACCCTTGCTAAAAACTTTACAGTATTATCAGAAGTAGGTTCAAAAGAAGCCGGTATAATTATTCATCCTGCCAAGTGGACATCAATGATGAATAAGGAACTGGAAGCCGGTTCCTGGAAAGTAATTGCTGAAGCCCGCGAAAGTGGTACTGTGGGGATTTATCGTGCAAATGGTACAGCGCACACTTTGTTGATCAATAAAATTTTGGCAAAAGTAAACAAAGAAAGTATTTTGTGGGAAGCACCATTAAAACCACAGCAGGTTTGGTTCATGAAACTTCTTGGACCGAATGTAAATTTGGGTAATATTTCTTACGATGATGTAATTCCTTTAGAGACCCTGCGATTGGGATTACGTGGTGATACCTTTTTCAGCCATTTACCAAAGGAATTAAAACAAACGGTAGAAGCTTAAATCAATTAGACAATTTTTCAATTTAAGAGTAGGCAATTGAGTCAGCAGGCAATTGGGTCAGCAGGCAATTAAATTTAATATAAGATATAAGTAGTAAAATGAAAGAGATAACTGTAATAGAATTAAAAAAATTAAAAGATACCGAAGTCGATTTTCAATTGATCGATGTACGTGAAGGACATGAAGTAGAGATCTGCGTGATGGGTGGTGAGCATATTCCAATGGGTGACGTTTTAGATAATTTGGATAAAATTTCGAAAACAAAACAAGTGATCGTTCATTGTCGTAGCGGAGCGCGCTCAGGTGCTATTTGCCAGGCATTGGAAAAAGAAGGGTATACCAACGTTTACAATTTAAAAGGCGGTATTATTGCCTGGGCAACTGATGTGGATACTACATTAACTAAATATTAAGTCTAAAAGACTAAATTCCAAAATCTAATATCTAAAATTTATATGATAGAACTTTTCAAACACATTATACATCTTGATTTTGAGTGGCTTTTCCAAAATTATAACAATACTGTATATACTATTTTATTTCTTGTAATTTTTATAGAAACAGGCCTGGTATTAATGCCTTTTCTTCCGGGTGATTCACTTTTATTCACAGCCGGTTTATTTGCAAATCAAGTTAATAGCGTTACCGGTGAACCTTTTTTGAATTTAGGTTATTTACTTGTATTACTTCTTGTTGCTGCCATTGTAGGCGATAACGTAAACTATTGGGTGGGTCGAAAAATTGGGCTAAAAATGCTGAAAATAAAGTTCAGGGGCAAAAATTTAGTAAAGGAGGAATATTTAACTAAAACTCATACATTTTATGAAAAATACGGACCAAAAACCATTATTATGGCCCGTTTTGTTCCAATAGTAAGAACATTTGCTCCTTTTGTTGCCGGTGTTGCTGAAATGAATTACAAAAAATTTCTTTCATTTGATGTCCTTGGCGGTGTTTTATGGATCTTTAGTTTAACCCTTGCCGGTTATTTTTTAGGTGAGATCCCCTGGATCCGGAATAATATTGAGAAGGTAGCTTTAGGTATTATTTTTATTTCTGTACTTCCTATTATAATTGAGATCTTAAAAGTGAAAATGGCAAAAAAATAATTTTTATTGGTTTATAAAATAAAAATATTTTATACCTTTGAGTATAATACCATTTAGTATAATACTGTTAAGTATAAAAAAATGAAAAACTCACCATTTGTTTATGGGACCATTGTAAGCATTGATTCCTTCACCAACCGGGAAAAAGAAGCCGAAAAGCTTTACAATAATTTAATCAACGGAATTAATACCACTATCATTTCACCCCGAAGGTGGGGGAAATCTTCCCTTGTGGAGAAGGTTATTCATGATATTAGAAAAAAAGAAAAGAATATAAGAACTATTACTATTGATCTTTTTTCAGTTGGCAATGAAGAAGAATTTTTAGAACTTTTTGCAAGAGAAGTTCTTAAAGCTTCTTCATCCAAATGGCAGGATTGGGTTGAGGTAGGGAAAGAATTTTTTAAAAGGCTTGTTCCTAAATTCAGTGTGGGATTTGAAAAAACCGATTTTAAAGTAAGTTTTGATTGGAAAGAATTAAAAAAACATAGCGATGAAATCCTGGATCTCCCCGAGTTACTCGCAACAAAAAAAGGTGTTAAATTTATTATCTGTCTTGATGAATTTCAAAACATATCCTCTTTTTCAGATTATCTGAATTTTGAAAAAAAAATGCGCGCCTGTTGGCAACGCCAACGAAATGTGACCTATTGTCTATATGGAAGCAAGCGCCACATGATGAACGAAATATTTAACAGTTCAGACAAACCATTTTATCGTTTTGGAGATATTATGCTTCTTCCTAAAATTGAAATGTCGAAATGGGTAAAATTTATATGTACAAGTTTTGAAAACACAGGGAAAGAAATTCCGGAATCGGTAGCTAAAAAAATTCCGGAGTTGATGAAGAACCATTCATGGTATGTTCAGCAGCTGGCTCATTATACATGGAATATAACCTCTAAAAAAGCTACTGAAGCGGAGGTTTATTCTGCTTTAAAAGAGCTTGTTCAAGCAAACAGTCCTCTTTATCAAAAAGAAATTGAAAGCATAAGTGTCACTCAATTAAACCTTTTAAAAGCAGTTTCAAAAGAAGAAACAAAGTTTACCAGCGTAGCTGTAATGCAACAATACCTTTTAGGAACACCAAGAAATGTGAGCAAGAATAAAGAGATATTAATAAACAGTGATCTAATTCACGAAATTAATGGAGTTTATGAATTTTTAGATCCAGCCTTTGAATTGTGGTTTAAAAAACAATTTTTTAACATATCCTATTACAAATAAAATGTCAAAATTATACGGACTTATCGGGTTCCCCCTCTCCCACTCTTTTTCAAAAAAATACTTTACCGAAAAATTTGAAAAAGAGAATATTAGCGATTGTGAATACAATCTCTATCCCATTGAAGATATTAACCAATTACCGCAGCTAATTACAGATAATCCCATACTCTGTGGATTAAACGTAACAATTCCCTACAAAGAAAGTGTAATACCCTATTTAGACGAATTAGATGAAACAGCAAAAGCGGTTGGGGCTGTTAATTGTATTAAGATACTAAGGGACACGGGGCATGGGACGAGGGACGAAAAAGACAAACGGTTTCCAAAATCGCCAATCTTAATTGGT
The DNA here is from genome assembly GCA_040388455.1 of Bacteroidota bacterium. Classification (GTDB taxonomy): domain Bacteria; phylum Bacteroidota; class Bacteroidia; order 2-12-FULL-35-15; family 2-12-FULL-35-15; genus 2-12-FULL-35-15. Next base: position 8,765 of record JAZKBX010000229.1, on the reverse strand, counting down.
TATAATACCGATGTATTTGGATTCAGACAAAGCATAAAACCTTTCTTGGAAATACAACACGAACGTGCTTTGATACTTGGCACAGGAGGTGCATCGAAGGCTGTTGCTTACGTTCTAAAAGAAATTGGTATTGAATGTTTTTTTGTAAGCAGAAGCAAAGAGCAAGAATCAAGAATCAAGAACCAAGACTCAGGAGCCAAGACCTTTTTGTATGAAGAACTTACAGATTATATTATCTCTGCATTTAAATTGATCGTTAACACTACTCCTGTAGGTATGTACCCTAATATAAATGTTGCTCCAGAAATCCCTTACCAATCATTACTACCTTCGCATTTATTGTATGATCTGGTTTATAATCCCATTGAAACTGAATTTTTAAAACGGGGGAAATTACAAGGCGCCTCCACTGTAAATGGCTTATCGATGCTTCATCAACAGGCAGAAGAAGCCTGGAGGATCTGGAATAAATAAATCTTATTTTAAAGTTAGGGGTAATTATAACAGACGACATAGACATTATGAATAAATTGAAAATCCTTTTAATATTAATTTTCTTACCGACAATTATATTTGCACAAAAGACACTTATCCTTAATTCAAAATTCAGAACTGAAATTGTAAAAAATATTAGCCAAATTCTGATGGACAATTATGTTTTTCCCGACACAGCAATTAAGATGAGCAATTGCATTTTAAAAAAACTGAAACAAGGTGAATATAATAAAATCACCGACCCAGTTGCTTTCTCGACCGTTTTAACTAATGATTTACATTCAATATACCATGATGGTCATATGCTTGTCCAGTTTAACCCACAAGAATTACTTCCAGAACCAATTGATACATCAACACATGATCAAAAAAGTGAAGAAGATCCATTTAAAAGAATTAAGCAAGCTAATTTTGGATTAAAAAAAGTGGAAATTTTGAATGGAAATATTGGATACTTGAGGCTGGACCATTTTTGGGCGGACAGCACTTTCGGAAAAGAAACAGTTAAGGCGGCACTTCAATTTGTATCCTATACCAATGCATTAATAATTGATTTAAGAGACTGCGGTGGTGGCTCAGAAGAAACAGTAAATATAATAAGTGGTTACTTTCTCGAAAAATCAGTGCATTTAAATGATATGTTTGACAGGAGAACAAAAACAACAACTGAATACTGGACTAAGCCCGACCCGACATTTACTAAAATGGCACAAATGCCACTATACATTTTAATAAATAATAAAACGTTTTCAGCTTCTGAAATGTTTGTATACGGAATGCAAACTATAAATAGAGCAGTAATAATAGGAGAAACAACAGGTGGTGGTGCGCACGGAACATTTTCACAAGGAGTTAGTAATGGTTTTCGACTATATGTTCCATATAGTACCGCCATAAGTCCAATTACTAAAACCTGTTGGGAAAAGGTAGGAGTTAAACCTGAAATTGAAATATCTTCAGACAAGGCATTGGAAACAGCAGAAATGAAAATTTTTGAACGAATGTTATCTAATACTATAAATCCCTCGGAACTCTTTAATCTAAGTTGGGACTTGGAATTGTTACGAGCAATTAATAATCCTATCACAATTGACACTTTGACTTTAAAAAGATATGCTGGCAAATACGGTGAAAGAGTTTTTATATATGAAAATGGGAAATTATTTTACCAAAGAATTGGAAAACCAAAATTTGAGCTTGAACCGATGTCACTGACAGTAATGAAAGGAAAAGGAAATACTTATTTTAAAATTGAATTTGTGCAAGACGATCAAGGGAAGGTTGACAAAGTGAATGCATATTATCAAGACGACAGAATAGAAACTTCGAGACGGACAGAATAACGACCGATACGGCAGGCTTAGCTCCAAAACGATATACGAGAGTTTCAATTTAGAGCTGTCAGGTATTAAAAGCTGACATCTCTTGCTATGAACCAAATGGCACAATTGTAGTAGCTCCTATTATAAATGGGTTAAAATAATTATCAATTAGCACATTATCAAATTATCAAATTATCAAATTATCAAATTAAAAACTTAATTTCGCTTAACCATGGATTTTAAAATAACTTCCGCTTTTGAACCTACCGGTGATCAGCCTTCGGCCATCAAACAATTGGTTAATGGGGTTCAAAACCATTTACCGGCACAAACATTATTGGGTGTGACCGGTTCGGGAAAAACATTTACCATCGCCAATGTTATTGAGCAAACACAAAAGCCTACTTTAATTTTAAGTCATAATAAAACACTTGCAGCGCAGTTGTACGGGGAATTCAAACAATTTTTCCCAAAAAATTCTGTAGAATATTTTGTAAGCTATTACGATTATTATCAGCCCGAAGCGTTTATTCCAAGCTCAAATACCTATATCGAAAAAGACTTAGCGATCAATGATGAAATAGAGAAGTTGCGTTTAAGTACCACTTCTGCTTTACTTTCGGGCAGACGGGATGTTATTGTGGTTTCATCTGTTTCCTGCATTTATGGTATTGGAAACCCTATTGAATTTAAAAGTAATGTGATAAAGATCAAGAAAGGCGAAATTATAAGCCGTAATAAATTTTTGCATCTATTGGTTGGAAGTCTTTATTCCCGTACCACGGGAGACTTTTTACGCGGCAATTTCCGGGTAAAGGGAGATACAGTGGATATCAACCTCGCTTATGCAGATTACTCCTTACGTGTTGCTTTTTGGGGTGATGAAATTGAAGAGATCGAATTCTTTGAAACTCTTACGGGCAAAAGTATTGAGAAGCTGGACAATGTAATTATTTATCCTGCAAATATATTTGTTACCAGTCCTGATTCGATGAAAAGTGCCATCTATCAAATTCAGGAGGATATGGTAAAACAGGTGGATTATTTTAAGGAAATTGGGAAACATCTTGAGGCAAAACGTCTTGAAGACCGTGTTACTTATGATTTAGAGATGATGCGTGAATTAGGATACTGCTCCGGAATTGAAAATTATTCCAGGTATTTTGATAACCGTTTGCCCGGTTCCAGGCCCTTTTGTTTATTGGATTATTTCCCGGATGATTTTTTAATGGTAGTGGATGAAAGCCATGTTACTCTTCCTCAAATACGCGCCATGTATGGTGGCGACCGTGCACGAAAAATCAACCTTGTAGATTATGGCTTCCGTTTGCCGGCTGCAATGGACAATCGTCCCTTGAAGTTTGATGAGTTCGAATCCATCATCAATCAGATCATCTATGTAAGTGCCACACCTGCAGAATTTGAGTTGGAACGTTCAGAAGGGATTGTTGCCGAGCAGGTTATTCGTCCTACAGGCCTATTAGATCCTATTATTGAAGTCCGCCCGAGTGTGAATCAAATTGATGATCTGCTGGAAGAGATCGATAAAGTGACCAAACGTGATGAACGTATTTTGGTAACTACGCTTACCAAACGGATGTCGGAAGAATTACAAAAATATATGTTGAATATCGGTATCCGTTGCCGTTATATCCATTCTGATGTGGAAACACTTGAACGTGTTCAGATCATGCAGGACTTACGTCTTGGTGTTTTTGATGTACTGATAGGGATCAATCTTTTACGTGAAGGTTTGGACTTACCCGAGGTGTCACTGGTTGCCATACTTGATGCAGATAAGGAAGGTTTCCTCCGCTCCGACCGCGCCTTAACACAAACAGCAGGGCGTGCAGCACGTAACCTGAATGGAAGAGTAATTATGTATGCCGATAAGATTACCGGCTCCATGCAACGCACCATTGATGAAACAGAACGCAGACGGCAAAAACAAATTGCTTACAATCTTGCTCACGGTATGGTTCCAACTGCATTGAATAAATCAAAGGAATCAATTATGGGACAAACAACAGTTGTTGTTGATTCAAAAGGCAAATTGGCAAGGGCTTACGTTGAGAATGAAACAATTAATTATGCTGCCGATCCTGTTATACAATACATGAGTAAAGAAGAGTTACAAAAGGCTATTACCCGCACCCGCAAAGCTATGGATGTTGCAGCAAAAGCATTTGATTTTGCAGAAGCAGCGCGCTTACGCGATGAAATGTTTGCTCTTGAAAAATTATTTAACAGTAAATAATTAATTTGTTAAAATTTAGTATTAAAAGCCATCGCTATCAATCTTCAGTGGATTTTTTTTCTTTAAACCACTTTTTTATTTTGCCCGCTAATAGCCATTTTTTTTGGGTGGTTTCAATTTCTCCTAATAAAAAACCATAAGGTTTCAAGGTATCTACATTGTCGTAAACTATTTTAAGCATGGCTATAAGTGGGATGGCGAGTATTACTCCCGGTATTCCCCAGATAAGCTCCCCTAAAACCAGAGCCAGAATAGTGAATAAAGGATTTATTTTTACCTGTGGCCCTACAATGATGGTTTCAAGCACCCAGCCTTGTATAAATTGAACTATTCCGTAAGTAATAACAATACCTGCAAGCATAGAATTGTCCCCCCCTTTTACTGCGGATACCAATACCGTTAAAGCAGTGCCTGTTATATTGCCTATAAAAGGCACAATTTCTAACAAGCCGCAGAGAATAGCAAAAAACCATGGATTTTCTACACCTACAATAGTGAAACCTATACCATACATTATCCACAGACACATTATCATTTTAGCGAGCCCTAATAAGTATTGCTGCGAAACTTTTGCTGCCTTGTAAACTACTTCACGTACTTCATTTTTTTGGTCAGGTGGAGAAAGCTGAAAAATAAAATCCCTGATATGGATACGATAATAAAGCAATAAATAAATGTACACAAGAATCAAGATAAAATTGGTGAAGAGATAAGCCAATGAGCCTAAAATAGATGGTATGGCCCTTGTAACGGACGATTGTTCTTCCCGTATAATGCGGGTCTGCTCTTCTTTTGAAATATTTGAATAATCATAAATATATTGTTGAAAATCATCAAAAATCCGGGTGATCTTCTCTCTTATTATTGCCGCATCATTTGCCAGTTCTGAAATTTGCCATCGCAATAATAACGCTACACCGGCTACAAGCATAAGTAAAACTAAAAGACAAAATAAGGGAGCTAATAATTTTGGGATCTTTTTTCCTTCAAGCCATTTGCAAAAGGGTAAAAAAATGGTAGCCAGAATTGTTCCAATAAATAATGGCATGAAAAAATCTTTGCCAAAATATAATCCTGCAAAAATAAGGAACAACAACAGCAATTTCCTTGTAAATGGTGAAGATGAACCTACCATGGCAATATATTAAATTTTACAATGAACCAAATATGATTTGGAAAATTGATGTTATTACTTAAAACATTCAATTTTTTTGCAAAATATATACCAGGCCTTTTTCACTAAAAAAGAAAGAAAAAAGGCCTTTTAAGTAGAAAATTATGCCCAAACAGGTCGTTTTCAACAAAATATGCTTAAAATTATTCACCTATCCCCTGCTAACTGCCCCTTTTTACAAAATTATCTTTAGGTAAATATTCATTCTAAAACTTGTTTTTTAAGAATCAAAAAACGACATTTGAAGAAAGGTATCATCATGAGAAAATATTTTACTATAATTATTTTACTTTCAGTTACATTGTTTTTGGCTTGTCATAAAAAAGAAACGAGTAAATCGAATACAACTGCATCATCAAAATCAACATCGGAAAATAAAAATGTTGCTCCGGTAATTAAGGATGCAATTGTGGACCCTGAAACTGATCTGATGAATACAGGTGCTGCTTATAACATTGACAGCACAAAAATAAATGGTGATATCTTATCCCTTTTTATCAATTATTCCGGAGGGTGCAATGAGCATTCATTTGAATTATATTCCAATGGCATGTATGCAAAATCTTTACCTCCTCAACTTTCTATTTGTTTGAGACATACCAATAATGACGATGCTTGCCGTGAGTTAATAAGCCAGGAATTAAAATTTAATATTACCAAATTAAGATATCCGGGGAAAAGTACAGTGGTACTAAAACTTGGTGATAAACAACGAATAACTTATACTAGTAAACCAATTTAAAAATAAGAAAATTTGAAAATGAATTCATAAGTTTTCAAATTAACAACTATTACATCGCATGAAAAAATTTAACATTTTATTTATTTCAACTGCTCTTCTTTGTTCCACATTTATTAAGGCACAAGAGAACCCAGGCATTACTCCTTACAGTTTTAATCATCCAATAGAAAGCAGTATACAAACAATAGTTATGCCTTCGCATGATTTTACACAGGATATTGCTGATGCCGAAGTATTTGAAAAGCAAGGCAATTACCCTCGTTTTGCCCGAAGCTTTGATCTGGATCTTACGATGTTTAATTCAGGCAACTGGACTGAACTTGCAAACGGGGATAGAATATGGCGTTTAAATTTAAGAGCGAATGGAGCACTCTTTACCTGTCTATTTTTCGATAATTTCTTTTTACCTGAAGGTTCTACTTTCCATGTTTATACTCCTGACCACAAGAATGTATCCGGCTCATACACGAACGCAGATAACCAGGGCAACGAATTATTTTCAACAGAGTTCATAAGTGGAAGTGAAAGCACAATCGAATATTTTGAACCTTCTTCTGTAAAAGGACAAGGTAAATTAAGAGTTTCCTCCCTGGCCCATCAGTACAGGTTGTTGCCAATGGCTAATGATTGTGAAGTAAATGTTATTTGTTCTGAAGGATCTGCCTGGCTGGACGAAAAAAGAGGTGTTGTCCGTATCCTTGTAAAAGAAGGAACAAATGTGGGTTATTGCTCCGGCTCCCTGATCAATAATACTGCTTTGGATTGCAAACGTTATATTTTAACGGCCTTTCACTGTGGTGTAAGTGCAACTACTCTTGATTTAACTAAGTGGAAATTCTACTTTAATTTTGAAGCAACACAATGTACGGGGCAATTGGATACGTATGGTGTCATTAATAATGTATTTACAGGTTGTACAAAAAAAGCCGATTCTGACGATAATGGAGGAGACTCAGGATCAGATTTTTTGTTGTTACAAATGAGCGCTACCACACATCCTACCTGGTGGACAAATGTTTATTGGAATGGATGGAATAAAGCCAGTACTGCCCCTGTAGGCGGGTCAATTTCTATTCATCATCCGAATGGTGATAATAAAAAAATATCAATGACTACCGGAGTTGGTACTTCTTCGAGTTGGGGTGGAGCTGTTCCCGGAACGCACTGGCGGGTAAAATGGGGAGGTACAACAAATGGATGGGGAGTTACAGAAGGAGGCTCCTCGGGTAGCCCTTTATTTAATACCAGCAGCCAGATAGTTGGGACTTTAACCGGTGGCGGTTCCTTTTGCAATAGCGTTCAACCGAATGGTCAAAACCAGCCTGATGCATTTGGCAAACTTTCCTATCATTGGGTATCAGATGGCACCACCAGCCTGCACCAATTAAAGCCATGGTTAGATCCAACAAATTCAGGTGTTACCAGCTTAAATGGAGACTATAATCCATGTAATGGCGTTGGTATCACTGAACCTGCTATTGAAAACCTGTTAAGTATTTATCCAAATCCAACGAATGGTTCATTCAATGTTTCTATTGAACTTACAAAAACAAATGATATTGATATTGCAGTTTATAATATTGTTGGGCAGGAAGTTTCTCATAAAAAAATTGAAAATACTTTAGGCGGCACTTATAACATGGATCTGACAAACAAAGCCGATGGAGTATATTTTATTCATATAAAAACAAGCAATTATAGTGTTGTTAAAAATGTGGTACTATTAGGATCGAAATAAATGATTGTTAAGTATAAACCAAAAACGTCCCACAATTTGCGGGACGTTTTTGGTTATATAAGAAAAAGTTAATTGTGTACATTTGTTTAGAAGGTAATTATTATGTTTAGTATTGTCATTTAAGAAGGAAATTGCTAAAATAAAGCTACTTTCACCTTCACATAAAGCGGAAATATACGCAACCAGTTGCGCATATATTCCAAATAAGACATATATGCGCAACTAGTTGCGCTTATAAACGTGTTGTGCGCAAGTTTATTAAAAAAAATAAAAAAGAAAAAAACACACTTTGTTTCTTGAAGTCGTATTTCGACTTTTCAATAAAAAAATGTTAATTGTAATTTAAATTATTGTATGTATTGTAAGCATTGCGGAAAACATATTGACGAAAAAAGCAGGTTTTGCTCATTTTGTGGTGGGAACTTGGAATCTCCATTTATACCGACAGAACCAGTTGAGCCAATAGTTAATTCGACAAATTTTAAAAGCGATTATATTAGGCACGATGTCAAAAAAGAAATGCCTGTTGGTATCATTATGTCAGCGATAATGTATTTTATTAGTGCGTTTCTTTGGTTTTTTATTGGCTCGGCTCAAGCTACTATTTCAAATATAGTTCCAAACAACAATATAGGTGCTGTAGGATTTTGGAATATCATAATATCCTTTGTTTGTATTGCAATTGGTATAGGTATTTTACAATCGAAAAAATGGAGTTATGATTGGGGGCTTGGTACTGCCATTCTCAATGTATTGTTGCTTGGCTACTACTACTCAGAGAATAACTCAAATTTTATTTTGTTCTTATTATTAATTGAAGTTGCTACAATAATATTATTGTTTTCAAATAGAGAGTACTTTACGAAAACGTCAACAAAAACACGTCCTAATATTGACATCAGGGTTTTATCAGATGAAAATAAATTTTCAGGTACTTTACATGATTTGATTATAGCGGAACAAAATAGCTTCTTTGGTGGAAATTCTATGGAACTATTAAGCTTGCTTAAGAATGCCTGCAAAACTAAAAGTGAAGT
>JAZKBX010000228.1:0-12816 GCA_040388455.1 Bacteroidota bacterium | reverse complement strand
TTAATACGTTCCGTAAAGGAAGGACGTATTAGTCATGCTCAGTTATTTCTTGGGCCGCAAGGCAGTGGAAATCTTGCTCTTGCTCTTGCCTATGCTCAATATATTTCTTGCGGCAACAAACTCGAGGACGATTCTTGTGGGCAGTGTTTATCCTGTGTGAAGTACAATAAACTTGTTCATCCCGATCTTCATTTCGTTTATCCTGTGGCGCTTTCAAAGGATGTTCGTGTAAGTACCGATGTTGCTGTTAAGTGGAGGGAAGTGTTTTTGGATAACCCCTATGTGACACTTTTCAACTGGTTTGAATTGCTGGATGCAGAAAACAAGCAGGCGGTGATTGGTGTAGAAGAAAGTGCTGAAATACTTCGTAAATTAAGCCTTACAACGTATGAGGCTGAATATAAAATAATGATCATCTGGCAAGCTGAAAAAATGAATCAGGCTGCTGCAAATAAACTGCTTAAAATTTTAGAGGAGCCTCCTGAGAAAACATTGTTTTTATTGGTCTGCGAAAGTGAAGATCAATTGTTGCGAACAATAGTATCTCGTACGCAGTTGATCAAAATCACCAAGATCAATGAAAATGATTTAATTGAAGCGTTAGTAGATCGCCACGGCATGTCGCCCGGAGCAGCTGAAAGTACAGCCCATTTGGCGGATGGTAATTATGCCGAAGCATTATCATTGATCAATGAAAATGAAAATGCCGGCCAAAACCTTGCAAGTTTTCAAAAGCTGATGCGCGCAAGTTTGAAATTTGACGCAAAAGCAGTGATGGTTTGGATCGATGAGATTTCGGTTGCAGGAAGGGAGCGACAAAAAAACTTTTTGAATTATGCTTTGCACATTATGCGTGAAAGTTTGATCTTAAATTACGCTGACGCCAGCCTGGTAAAGCTGGGGGCAGATGAGCAGGGTTTTGTGAAAAAATTTTCGCCATTTATTCATTCCGATAATGTGGAACATTTTATTGATGAGCTCAACAAAGCACATCATCACATGGAGAGAAATGCAAATGCTAAAATATTGTTTATGGATTTAGCGTTTAAGTTCAATGAATTACTAAATTTACCAAAACCAATTTAAACCAATTAAATCAATTTGAAAATGTGCCAATTTGAAAATTAATAAATTCATTTTCAAATTGTCAAATTGTCAAATTATCAAATTAAATCATATGGGATGTGTAGGATGTTCAACCGGTAGCGATGCCACAAGCAAAAGTTTGCCGGGCGGATGTAATAATAATGGTTCTTGCGGAGTAGGGGATGGGTGCAAAAAACTTAATGTATTCGACTGGCTGGCAAATATGGAATTGCCGGGTGGTCAGCCTGCTTTTGATATTGTAGAGGTACGTTTTAAAAACAGTCGTAAAGATTTTTTTAGAAATGTAAATAATTTACAACTTCATGTTGGTGATGTGATAGCTGTGGAGGCTTCGCCTGGCCACGATATTGGTGTAGTTTCTATTTCAGGTGAACTGGTACGTTTGCAGATGAAAAAGAAAGGTGTTGTTACTACATCCGAAGAAGTTAAAAAGGTTTACCGCAAAGCAAAACCTAACGATATTGAAAAATGGCAGGAGGCTCAAAACCTGGAACAGTCTACAATGTATCGTGCACGTACCATCGCCATCAAGTTGAAACTACAGATGAAGATCAGTGATGTGGAATACCAGGGTGATAAAACCAAAGCTGTTTTTTATTATACAGCTGATGATCGTGTTGATTTTCGTGAATTAATAAAAGTGCTGGCTGATGAATTTAAAGTACGTATTGAAATGCGTCAGATCGGTGCTCGTCAGGAAGCCGGTCGTTTGGGTGGAATAGGGTCATGTGGCCGTGAGTTATGCTGCGCTACCTGGCTTACAGATTTCCGTGCCGTGTCAACAAGTGCTGCCCGTTATCAACAATTGTCTTTAAATCCAATGAAATTAGCTGGACAGTGTGGAAAACTTAAATGCTGTTTAAACTATGAGCTTGATAGTTATTTAGATGCCCTTAAAGATTTTCCGGAAGTAAACAATGTGAAACTTGAAACTGAGAAAGGAAGAGCCTTTCATCAGAAAACGGATATTTTTAAACGAACCATGTTTTTCTCTTATACCAGTGAACCTGATAATTTTATTCCTCTTTCAGTGGATCGCGTAAAAGAAGTAATTGAAATGAATAAAACAGGCTTAAAACCTGCCGATCTGGATGTGAAAGTTGCAATGAAAGTAATTGAGAAAAAACCGGATTATGAAAATGTTGTTGGACAGGATAGTCTTACCCGTTTCGATAAAACAAAAAAACAGAAACAAAAAAACAGCAGTCATAAAAAGCGCACTGCGGGACCGAATGCCAACAAACCAAACGTAAACCCGAATCCAAATCCGAACCAAAAACCAAACGCAAACCCGAATCCAAACCAAAAAACAAACGTAAATCCGAACGCGAATCCGAATCCAAATGTAAACCCTAACCAAAACCCAAACAAACCCAATCCCAACAGGAACAGGCCGAATACAAATAAACCCAACAACAGGCCACCACGACCAAACACTAATAATAAAGAACCGCTGCCAGGGGCTTAATCATTTTAACTTATGAAAATAAAGCGTATAAAATCAGGAGTTATTTTAGTAACGATTTTGTTATTTGGATTGTTTTTTTCTGCTTGTGACGACAACCGTATTTTTGAAGAAAACAGGGAACTGCCTGATAACACCTGGAGCAGCAGCAATGTGTTAAAATTTGATGTTAGTATTGTTGATACAAAAATACCAACAAATTTTTACATCAATGTTCGTAATGCCGATGGATATCCATACAATAACTTGTTTCTGTTCATTAAAACTACATTTCCAAGTGGGAAAATGTCCAACGATACACTTGAATGTGTGTTGGCCGATGAAAAAGGAAAATGGTTAGGCAGTGGCATGGGAGATATCTATGACAATCAAATACCTTTTAAAAAGAATGTTCTTTTTCCCGAAGCGGGGAAATATACATTTGAAATACAGCATGGCATGCGTACTGAACATGTTCCATTGATCATGGATGTGGGCTTAAGAATTGAAAAAGCTGAAAATTAAAAAGTTTAAGCTGGTAATACTCAATTTTGAACAATCTATAAGTAGGCAATTTTATTATACGCAAATTCTTAAATTCATACGTCACCCTGAGCTTGTCGAAGGGCATTATCTTAATCAAAATGAGCGCAGAAAAATCAAAAAAGAAAAATTATAGAAAAGGAGTGATCTGGTTTTGGATTCTTTTTACATTTCCAATCTTTGCTTTATTTCTTTTTGTAATGAGCGTTCGTTTTTTTGCCGACTTGCCGGATACTGAAACCTTACAAAATCCTCAAACAAATTTAGCAACCGAAATTTTTTCGAGCGACATGAAAGTGCTGGGTAAATATTATGCCGAAAATCGTACTAGAGTTAATTTTAAGGAGATCTCACCTAATGTAATAAAAGCATTGATAGCAACAGAAGATGCTCGTTTTTATGAACATTCGGGAGTTGACGTTCGCGCATTAGCAAGGGCTGTATATGGCGCCCTTACAGGTAGTGGAAGCAGTGGAGGAGGAAGTACAATTACACAGCAATTAGCTAAAATGTTGTTCCCCCGCGAAGACCTGCATGGCTTCAATTTGATTTCCAGAAAAATAAAAGAATGGATCATTGCAGTAAAATTAGAGCGTGAATACACAAAAGAAGAGATCATTGCAATGTATCTCAATAAGTTTGATTTTATCAATAGCGCGGTTGGAATTAAATCGGCAGCACAAATTTATTTTGGCACCACTCCCGACTCATTGAGAATTGAAGAAGCTGCAATGCTTGTTGGAATGGCAAAAAATCCTTCCTTGTTTAATCCAAATCGTTTTGTTGAACGGTCACAAGGAAGACGAAATACTGTTCTTAATCAAATGAATAAATATGGTTATTTAACAGATGGTGCAACGGATTCATTAAAAAAAATTCCTCTTAAGTTAAGCTTCCATCCCGAAAATCATAACGATGGTTTAGCACCCTATTTCCGTGAATATTTACGTGATGTTTTTATGAAAAAATGGTGTGAAGAGAATCCTAAACCTGATGGAAAAAAATATGATATTTATCGTGATGGCTTAAAAATATATACTACGATAGATTCACGGATGCAGCGATATGCCGAAGAGTCGGTAACCGAACATTTGCGGGAGTTACAAGCCGCTTTCTTTAAGGAATGCAAACAAAAAAGAAATGCACCTTTTGCCTGGAATGTTACCAAAGAAGAAATTGCATCCATCATGGAGCAGGGGATGAAACGTTCCGACCGTTATCGCACTCTTAAAAAGGCGGGAATGAAGGAAGCTGAAATTGAAAAGAAGTTTAAAATTCCGGTAGCTATGACCATTTTTACATGGAATGGGGATAAAGATACCGTAATGACTCCATGGGATTCCATCAGATATTATAAAGGTTTTTTACAAACAGGCCTTATGTCGATGGAGCCACAAACCGGCTATATAAAAGCATGGGTGGGAGGGATATCGCATAAGTTTTTTCAGTACGATCACGTTCAGATAGGGCATTCCCGCCAGGTGGGTTCAACATTTAAACCTTTTATTTATGCACTTGCAATACAGGAAGGTTATTCACCTTGCTACCGTGTCCCTAATGTTAAAACATGTATTGATATGCCTGCCGGACAACCGGCATGGTGCCCTGATAATTCAGATATAAAATTAAATGGACGTATGCTTACCCTACAGCAAGCACTGGCTAATTCTGTGAATTTCATTTCTGCATATCTTATAAAACAATTTGGTCCGCAAGCTGTTGTTGATATTGCGCGTAGGATGGGTGTTGTAAGCCCTATAGAACCTGTTCCTTCAATCTGTTTGGGAACCCCCGAAATATCAGTATTTGAAATGGTAGGTGCCAATTCTACTTTTGCTAATAAAGGCACCTGGATCCAACCAACTTTTGTTACACGTATCGAAGATAAAAATGGAAATGTTTTGACAGATTTTTTTCCTCGTACCGAAGAAGTATTAAGCGAAGAAAAAGCATACGTGATGTTACAGTTAATGAAAGGTGTGGTGCAAATAGGTACAGGTGTTCGTTTGCGATATCGTTATAAATTAATGATGCCTATTGCCGGTAAAACCGGAACAACACAAAATAATTCCGATGGCTGGTTCATGGGTATCACTCCCGATCTGGTTTCAGGCTGCTGGACAGGCGCAGATGACCGTGCAGTACATTTTGATCGCACCGATATGGGACAGGGAGCAAGTATGGCACTACCTATATGGGCAAAATATATGCAAAAGGTTTATGCTGATAAAACAATTAAAATTTCGAAAGGGGAATTTGAAAAACCCGATAAAAAATTAGATATCGAAATGGACTGTAGCAAATACAATAAAGAATTGGAGAGTGGTGTTGAAAATTTGAATTCTGAAGAAGCTTTTTATTAGATCAAAAAAACAATTTAACAATTTTGCAATTTTTGCCGTAGGCAATTAAAACAAATTAAGCGATTAAACAAATTGGCAATAGGTAAGAGGCAATCAGTGTAATCATTTTAAGAATCAGAGTAATCATTTTCAAAAATGAATAAAACAATAGCAAATGCCGAGGAGGCAATTAAAGGTATTGAGGACAATATGACCTTGATGCTTGGAGGTTTTGGTTTGTGTGGTATTCCAGAAAACTGCATTGCCGCTTTAGTGAAAAAAGGCGTAAAAGGCTTAACCTGTATTGCTAATAATGCCGGAGTAGATGATTTTGGTATTGGTTTGATGTTGCATAAACATCAGGTAAAAAAAATGATCTCTTCTTATGTAGGAGAGAATGCAGAATTCGAACGTCAACTGTTAAGCGGTGAATTGGAAGTAGAATTAATCCCGCAAGGAACATTGGCAACACGCTGCCTTGCCGCAGGATACGGTATGCCTGTCATTTATACACCCGCAGGTGTTGGTACAGAAGTTGCTATTGGAAAGGAAGTTAGAAAGTTTATGGTGGATGGTGTTGAAAAAGAATTTTTGATGGAATATGCTTTTGATGCTGATTATGCTCTCGTAAAAGCCTGGAAAGGGGATACACAGGGTAATTTGATTTTCAGAGGAACTGCACGTAATTTTAATCCAATGATGGCAATGGCCGGAAGAACTACCATTGCAGAGGTTGAAGAGTTAGTACCCGCAGGAGAATTAGATCCTGACCATATTCATGTTCCCGGAATTTATGTTCATCATATATTCCAAGGGGTAAATTATGAGAAGCGTATCGAACAGCGAACAGTAAGAAAAAGATAATTTTTGATGTGCTGATTACCAATGTGCTGATTAAATTAGCACATCAGCACATCCTCACATTTACACATCAGCAATGTTAGACAAAGTAGGTATTGCAAAACGTATTGCAAAAGAAATAAAAAACGGTTATTATGTGAATTTAGGGATAGGAATTCCAACCCTGGTAGCAAATTATATACCCGAAGGAATGAGCATTGTCTTGCAGTCAGAAAACGGGCTGTTGGGCATGGGACCATTTCCATTTGAAGGTGAAGAAAATCCTGATCTAATAAATGCTGGGAAACAAACCATTACAATTGTTCCCGGTTCTGCTTTTTTTGATTCTGCAATGAGTTTTGGAATGATACGCTCCAGGAAAGTAGATCTTACCATTCTTGGCGCAATGGAAGTGTCAGATACCGGTGATATTGCCAACTGGAAAATTCCGGGTAAAATGGTGAAAGGTATGGGCGGAGCAATGGATCTGGTAGCATCAGCAAAAAATATTATTGTTGCCATGCAGCATGTTAACAAAGCCGGGGAATCAAAATTATTGACCAGATGCGAACTGCCATTAACGGGTGTTGGATGTGTGAAAAAAATTGTAACAGAATTAGCCGTTTTAGATATAACTCCGCAAGGCTTTCGGTTGTTAGAACGAGCCCCCGGAGTGAGTGTAGAGGAAATTAAAAATGCCACCGAAGGCCGCTTGATCATTGAAGGAGAGATCCCCGAAATGGTAATTGACTAAAATTGGCATTTTCGACTTGATTTTTGTATATTTGTAATACTGATGAAGGCAATTAAAAAAACAACAGCATTATTTTTAGCGATGGTATTTATACTGTCGAGCCTTGGCTTTACCATAAACAAAATGGTTTGTTTAAAAAGTGGTAAGGTTAAAATTTCATTGTCTCATCTTAAAGATTGTTGCCCTGCCGAAAAATCTTCAATTCCTGTTATTAAAGCCCAGTGTTGTGATATAAATAATACATCATTTCATTTAAATGATTTTAATTCATCTCAAAAAAACAATATTCCTGTTGCTCAGGATTGTGTTTTAGCGATCAATAAATTTTCTTTTACAAACATAAATTACAGCAACCCTACTTCAAAATTAGTATTCGCTGATTTACCTCCTCCGGTCTATGGCCGACAATTACTGTCATTTATTTCCATTCTTATCATCTGATTTTGTTAATGTTTAAACACCTGTAGGTTTCGAGACCTGTCTGGTCTATTACTCAAAACTTTAACATAATTAAAATTAACAGATGATGATGCGATTATTTTATTTGATCATTTTCTTATTATTTGTGAAAACCATTTCTGCCCAGCATACCATGGGCAAGGTTTTAGGAACAAATGATAATGGAACAAAAGAAGCTTTGCCTGGTGCAAATGTTTATTGGCAAGGAACCACTATAGGCGCGTCCACGGATGCTTCTGGCGTATTTCAAATTCCAAACCCGGAAACTATTCCTGCAAATTTGATTGTAAGTATGATCGGTTTTGTAAGTGACACCATTGCTGTGAAACAACAAAACCGTATGGACTTACAAGTAGTTTTAAAAAATACGGTTAACCTTAAAGAAGTAAATGTTGAAACCCGCCAAAACACTACATTATATTCTAGTTTTAATCCCATCAATACGGAAGTAATAAGTGGTAAAGAATTATTAAAAGCGGCTTGTTGTAATCTTTCCGAGAGTTTTAGTACCAATGCTTCTGTTGATGTTGCTTTTACAGATGCAGTTTCGGGTGCAAAAAAAATTCAAATGCTTGGGCTGGACGGTGTTTATACACAAATATTATCGGAGAATATGCCAATGCTGCGAGGCTTATCTTCTGCGTATGGTTTGAATTATATTCCAGGAACATGGATCGATAATATCCTGGTTACAAAAGGAACAGGCTCTGTAGTAAATGGCTATGAAAGCATTTCAGGGCAGATCAATCTTGAGTTTTTAAAACCTCAGAATGAGAAAAAGCGTTTGTTTATCAATTTATATGTAAACGCAAAAAGCCGCGCTGAGGTAAATATTCATTTGGCAAAAAAGATAAATACAAAATGGAGCACGATGCTGTTTACACATGTGAGTGACTTAAGCAAGAAGAATGACATGAACCACGATTCATTTCTGGATATGCCTTTAACGCGGCAATACAATGTTTTTAATCGTTGGGATTATCACAATCAGAAAAATTTTGAAGCGCAGTTTGGTGTAAAAGCATTGGTTGAGACACGGCAGGGCGGACAAGCAAATTTTAATTATAAAAATGATCTGGGTACTAACAATACACATGGACACATATCCACACGACCGTACGGAATAGGAATTAATACGAAGGTGCTGGAGTATTTTTCGAAAACGGGATTTATGTTTCCTTCAACACCTTATAAAAGTATTGGTATCCAAACATCCGGTAAATGGCAGCAACAGGATATGTATTTTGGTCACAGGAGGTATAATGGCGAACAAAAGAATTTTTATTTAAATGCGATCTATGCAAACATCATTAATAATACCAATCATAAATATAAATTAGGGGCAAGTTATCTCTTAGATGATTATTTCGAAAAGTATAATGATTCTGTAAGTAATTATTTTTTTGCCCGTACAGAAAGCGTTCCGGGAGTGTTTGCTGAATACACCTATACTCACACTGATAATTTTTCATTAGTGGCCGGGGCACGTGCCGATTATCATAATTTATTCGGAATGCAATATACTCCCCGTTTGCACATGCGATACAATGCAACAAAATCAACTACTTTACGTTTATCAGGAGGGAGAGGGTTTCGTACTTCCAATATTTTTGTAGAAAATCAATCTGTATTTGCAAGTTCACGCCAATTGGTGATACTAGAAAAATTTAGACCTGAAGTTGCCTGGAATTACGGTATAAGTGCCAATCAAAAATTTAAATTATTTTACAATGAAGCCTTTGTAAATGTTGATTTTTTTAGAACCGATTTTGAAAATCAAGTGATCGTTGATCTGGACCAGCATGTGAATAAAATAATATTCTATAATTTGGATGGACAATCATACTCTCATAGTTTGCAGGTTGATTTTGGTTTTACACCAATAAAAATGTTGGATATAAAAATGGCTTACAAATGGTATGATGTAAAAACTACTTATAATCATGTATTGCTTGATAAACCTTACGTTCCGAAACATCGTGTAATGTTGAATATGGCTTACTCAACGTATATGGATATCTGGAAATTTGATTTTACTACCAATTGGTTAGGACAAAGCAGAATACCTAATACACTTTTAAGTCCTGTCCAATACCAATTGCCAACCCGTTCAAAGGAGTATTACTTAATGAATGCACAGATCACAAAAAAGTTCAGGAAGTTTGAAGTATATTTAGGATGTGAGAATATTTTGAACTACATGCAAAAAAATCCGATTATTGCTTCTGATAATCCTTTTGGCAGTAATTTTGATGCATCAATGATATATGCGCCTGTTGATGGAAGGATTATTTACGCTGGATTTAGAATGAGTATTAAATAGGGTATTACAAAGCGCACAGTCTTTGGCAGTGTTTTTGTTACCATTGATGGGCAGAATGACACAAATAAAAACAGAATTCTACTGCGAAAAAACATTCGAAAAAACATTAGTAATTAGATAAAAATAAATAATAAACTTAAAATGAAAACACTTAAAAATGTATTATCAGGAGTTGCAGCAATTCTTATACTGTTTATAACATCCGTAAAAGCGCAGGATTCAATAATTGTAGAGTTAAAAGTTAAAACATCTGCTGTTTGTGGAATGTGTAAAGAAACCATTGAAGAAGCGCTGGCTTTTGAAAAGGGAGTAAAAAAATCAAGCCTTGATGTTAAATCTCAAATTGTGACCGTCACTTACAACTCAAAGAAAACAACCCCTGAAAAAATACGTTTGGCTATTTCAAATTCAGGTTATGATGCAGATGATGTTCCTGCAAATCCAAAAGCATATAGAAAGCTGAGTGATTGCTGTAAGAAAGATAAGGCTATCCATGATTAAAAGCGTAATCCTTACTCCCCTCCAAAGGAGAGGGGCGATACTTATAAGAAGTAAAAAAGTAATTCGTATTTTTACTTTCGAAAAATAAATTATAATTTTAATTCACATTACTCTCCTCTCCCCTTCGGGGAGAGGTAGGGAGAGGGGCTCTGTTATGGCATTAATAAAACCTGTTAAAGGGATTCATCCTAAATTCGGTAACGATTGTTATTTAGCCGAAAATTCAACTATTGTAGGCGATGTAATTATGGGTGACCAATGCAGCATTTGGTTTAACTCGGTGGTGCGTGGGGATGTAAATTCCATACGTATGGGCAATAAAGTAAATGTGCAGGATGGCGCAGTGATACATTGTACCTATGAAAAAACAAAAGTGGTGATTGGTAATAATGTTTCTATCGGGCACAATGCCTTAGTGCACGGATGTATAATACACGATAATGTGCTGATTGGAATGGGCGCCATTGTAATGGACAATTGCGAAATTGGAAGTAATACTATTATCGCTGCCGGAGCTGTAGTACTTGAAAACACTATAGTTGAATCGGGTGTGATTTATGCAGGTGTTCCGGCAAAGAAAGTCAAAGATATTAATCCGGAATTAATTCATGGTGAAATAGATCGCATTGCAAACAATTATGTGATGTATAGTAGTTGGTTTAAAGATGAATTCCATTCTTAATTGTCGAACAAAAACATTTGCCCAAAGTCTTCGACAAGCTCAAACTGAGCTGGCAAGTCATATTGAGCCTGTCGAAATATGTGTTCAAGCTTTTTAACTAAAATGGCATTTGAGAGGAACTCTATTTCAATAACTCTTCAGCCAGCATTGATAAACCGATGCTGGCTTTTTCTTTTATAATGGTTAAATTTTGTATGCCATTCACATTTACATCGCTCGGGTCAATTAAATATTTTGGAATATGTCGGGGTGTATATTCGATCAATCCCGCAGCAGGATATACAGCAAAGGAAGTACCAACAACAATGAGTATAGCCGCTTTATCAGCAATCAAACACGCATTGTCCATCTCCGGAACCTGTTCACCAAACCATACAATGTGTGGACGAAGTTGAGAACCTCGTTCACATGTATCGCCAATATTTAATTTCATTTCCTTGATCTTATAAATAAGAGAAGGGTCAGTAGTACTGCGACTTTTTATTATCTCGCCATGTAAATGAAGTACTTTTTTTGAGCCGGCACGCTCATGCAGATCATCAATGTTTTGTGTGATGATATGAACATCATATTTTTTTTCCAAAGCAACTAAAGCCAGGTGAGCTTTGTTGGGTTGCGCTTCCAGAACTTGTTTTCGTCTTTTGTTGTAAAAATCCAAAACCAAGGCCCTGTTTTTGCCCCAGGCTTGAGGTTTAGCTACATCATTGATATTATACTCTTCCCATAAGCCATCGCTGTCGCGAAATGTTTTAATTCCGCTTTCAGCACTTATTCCGGCACCGGTGAATACAACTAGTTTAGGTTTCATAGAAGACACAGATATAAAATACGAAACGGTTATATTTTTTTAAATATAAATCCTAAATTAAAATCAATTTGGAAATAAGAAAATGAACTTAATTACTGTATTGTAATTGTACCAATCATCCCAGAGTGAAATTGGCAAATATAATGGAATGTTGAAGGCGCATCTTGTGGTACTTTAAATGTAATTACACCTGATGTAATTCCATTATTAGTAACCCCCACAGTATAGGGAACTATACCAGAGGTGCCAGCTGAAATAATAAATGGATGTCCGCTTGCACTAATATTAAATTTATATGTAAATCCTCTATATAATGTTATGGCTGGGTTTAAGTTAGATCCAGAATTATAATCTGCGGCATTATCAAAAAAATAGCCTGATCCAGTATTTATAACATTAAACTGAACAGCAAAAGTTGCATCAGCACCGGTAGCTCCTGTTGATCCCGTAGCACCTGTATTTCCGGTAGTACCTGTTGCTCCGTTGGTTCCGTTATTTCCAGTTGCTCCGGTAGCACCATTTATTCCATTAGTACCGGTTGCTCCTGTTAAACCATCGGTTCCATTATTTCCTGTTGCTCCGGTTGAGCCTGTTGATCCATTACTTCCATTATTTCCGGTAGCACCCACTGGGCCTGCTGGGCCAGGGGCTCCGTTTAAGTTGATTGACCATGGTTGTAGCCCCGTTCCTGAACCAGTTGAAGTGGTTACAGTAACATCCATTACTCCTGTTCCTGAATTAAAATTTGTTATTGTTCCAGCCATTTGTTGTGTTGACGAAAAAGCGATAATTACTTCTTGCCCTATTGAATAAGCTAAACCAGTTTCGACAGTAAACGTTAGCGGTGTAGTTGGAACAGAAATATTCAATGCTGTAGATGAAGTTGTTGCATATCTATCGCCTGTTGGCCCTGCAATACCTGTACCACCTGTTGAGCCTGTGCTTCCTGTTGCACCTGATGTGCCAATATCTCCTGTGGCACCAATTACCCCTGTTGCACCGGTTATCCCTGT
>JAZKBX010000227.1:0-5599 GCA_040388455.1 Bacteroidota bacterium | reverse complement strand
GTAAAAGTATGTTCATAGTAGGTTCCGGTAGTAAATGTGGGAACAATATTAGAGGCTGTGACGGTACGTTGTGTGGAAACAGGACTGATAAGAGGAAGATACGTGCAGCCCGGAAGATTTCCTAACGAATCTGTTTTAACAAAAAGCGCTTCATAATTGGATGGAGGAAATAATGTTTCTCCGGAAAAAACCAATCCTTTATCCACATCTTCATTAATGCCCCAGGCCTTTGTATAATTATTAAATGTGAGGTTTCTGGACCATACCGGGCTTAAGTTCCCTGAGAATTTATTGAGTAAGGCAAATACATTTCCATTATTTGCATCAGTAAAGCCGGCTTGAATAATATTGCCATCTGCCAGTTCTGTCACACCTCTTGCCCTGTCGTCATTTCCGTTTTTATCAAAAGTAACGCAATTCAAAACAGTACCATTAGCGTCAGCTTTAATTAAGGCACAGTCGTAATTTGAGCCTGTTTTTGTAGTTCCTGATAAAATAAAGCCGCCATTTTGTTTGATCTTGCCTGAAACATCCCAATCCAAACCATCATAAGGCCCGATATCATATTCTTTACTCCAGATAATGGCTCCTGCAGGAGATAAACGCATTGCAAAAAAATTATTACCC
The DNA here is from genome assembly GCA_040388455.1 of Bacteroidota bacterium. Classification (GTDB taxonomy): domain Bacteria; phylum Bacteroidota; class Bacteroidia; order 2-12-FULL-35-15; family 2-12-FULL-35-15; genus 2-12-FULL-35-15. The sequence continues at coordinate 4,972 of JAZKBX010000227.1, read as the reverse complement.
GGTCCGTTTCCATACGACCCCAAAAGCAGGATATCGCCATTACCAAATACTTCTACATAATTTGCATACGAATATAAACCTGCTAAAGAAGGGAATGCGGTTTCCCAGATAACAGAACCATCGGTTTTACTCAGCTTGGCGATATAAGGTTTTTTAGGTTCTGAATCCACAATACCACAAACAACGTAACCGTCCGAAGCTTCAGCGATACAGGTTCCTTGTGCTTCTCCTCCCGGCTTGCGATAAATGTTTATCCAATCCAACGTTCCAGCCACCATATCTATTTGAGCCGCATAGAGGCTTAAACTATCTGCTGTTTGAGCAAGATTGGCACGTTGAATTGCACCCGTTACAATAAACTTACCATTAGCAGTTTGCCGGATATATCTGGCACCGGCACTACGCACCCTTTGACCGGCAGGAACCAATTCGAATTTTATTCTTTTGTTAATGACACCGCACTTATCAAATTTTGTAGCATAAAAATAGCAATAGACATTTGCAGAAATTACAAATTCTTTATCCTGTCCAACCATCACATAGCCGCTATCAGTTGTTGGGGCAAGCGCTAAACCAAAGTTAAGTGCATTTACCTGGGCTGTTTTTAAATAAGTTAAGGGTTGAGCAATTAGAGAAGGGCATAAGAAACCTAACCAAAGAAGACTAAAAAAACGGAAAGCCTTTTTAGCAAAATTACCTTTGTTTTTAAGTAAAGATATTGTCATTGGGTCTCTTGTTTAGTTATTCCGGATTCGATCCGCGATCAAAAATGCGCAATTTTTTATTGTTACCCTATTTGTTTGCACTACCTTTTTTGTAAACCTCATTATCATCTATCTGAATAGCTTCGATAATATGATATGGGAATTCAGACTCTTTTACAAAAATCTTGATTATGCTGTCTTTATTACAAAGAAGGGGATTTGATGTTTGAAATACTGCAGAATTATTATCGGAGGCTACCTGCCAGTTGCTGAGTTCAGTATTGCGTTGGATAAACGTGCGCTTTATCTTCATACTGAGATTAGGGCACATAAGTGCATTTATACCAATTTCGACTTTGATCTTATGAGATGAAAGTTCCTGGGAATAAACATTTATAGAAACACATAAACAGATAAATAGTATAGTTTTTCTCATAAACGTATCAATTTTGGTTTGCATTCCTACACTTAAGCAGATGCATAAAGATAACAAAAGGTTGCAATACCCTCAGTTTTTTTAAGATAATAAAACAGCACCAATGAGGAGGCGGGGAGGGGATTTTCCCTTATTTTACTAAAGATACGATCCCAATATAATTGTGCTCTTTATTGAACACATCAGTAAGTGTCACTTTCCAAACGTACACATCTATTTGTGATTCGCTATTACCTTTATTTGCCTTGCCATCCCACTTATCATTTAACTCTTTCCCATGAAAAATCATATCTCCCCAACGATCGAAGATCCATAGATCATATTTTATAATGCCTACACCGGAACCGAAAAAATAATCATTGGTCTTATCTCCATTTGGTGTAAATACATTTGGAATGAAGAAGGTGAATTCAGGTCCGATAAAAATTTCGTGGGAAACAGTATCGTAACAACCATCGGCATTATGAACAATTAAGGTAACTACATAAGTGTTGGATGCATCTTTTGGATATTCATGAACGGGACTTGATGTGTTGGGCGATAAAGTGGTACTATCACCGAAATTCCAAAACCAATAATTCACATCTGAAGAGGATTGATCATTAAAAGTAATAATTGGGTCGATCACTGATGCTGGATTTGGTGTAGGATCAAATGCTGCATCCGGTATGCTGTAAACCTGAACAAACTGGCTTTGAGTTAACGATGAAATACAGCCATGATAAGATGTTACAATTAGTTTAACATCATATAAACCCGAAACTGAAAAACAATGTGAAGGATCTGAAATGGTTGAAATGGCACTGCCATCGCCAAAATTCCAATTCCAGCTTACAATGGAATCTGCCCCGCCAATAGCACTTAGATCAGTAAAATCTACACAAAGTACTGGACATCCTAATGGATCATTTGCAGAAAAATTGACAACAGGAATGCCATAAAAATGAAAAGTTACATTTGATGAAGAGAAAGTACACGGACCAGCAGGATCATTTGTTGTTAACGTTAAAATCACTGAATCTGCGGCATACTCAGAAGCGCTTGGAGTGTACACGGCATTTAATGTTGTGTTATTAGGTGCATAAGTTCCTGTGCCGCCACTCCATGTTCCGCTGGTTGCTGAACCACCAATGGAGCCGGCAAGTGTAATGCTGGAACCGGAACAAACATATTGGGTTGATCCTGCATTAACATTCGTTACAGCAGAAACAATAACATTTACTGTATCGGATGACTGACACCCTGTTGCCGTTTCTAATATGGTGACTGTATAAGGTGATGTAATACTTGCGGTAGGCCCTGGATTAGCCAGGGATAATGAAGGATTTGAAATGGTAGTACTGCCGGTAAAGCCTGTGGTAGGGGACCAGGTATAGGTGCAGCCAGCTGTGGATGCAGCTCCGATAGAACCTGTTCCAAAAGAACAGATATTCAGATCAGGACCGGCATCAGCAATCGGCAACGCGTTCACCATAATTACTTCGGATGAAGAAGCTGAACAGGATCCGCCAACAGTATATGTTATTGTGTCATTACCGATAACTGAAGGAGAAGGAGTAAACGTCCCGGTTGTTGAATTTGTTATTCCTGTTCCGCTCCATACTCCTCCCGGAATATCGGCAGTTAGATTTATGGAAGCATCATTTGGACAAAAAGGACCGGCAGGGGTTAAAACAGGCATAACACCTGCATTTACAGTTACACTTATTGTAGTATCAGCATTACAAAGCCCCCAGCTGATGGTTAATTTTACAGGGAAAGTTCCATTTGTTGCAAAAATATGTGTGGGATTTTGCAGGGAGTCATCTGTTATACCGTCATTGTCGAAATCCCATGCCCACGCTGTAATGCTTCCGAGTGGTGTGGAGGTGTCGGTAAATTGCATTGGAGAGCCTGCGCATACGGTTGTATTTGTAAATTGAGATACAGGATAACTTGGACTTGAGCCAATAGTAATATCTAATGTAGTGATACAAGTGGGGCCAGCAACTGAGGTAACAACAACCTGATACGTGCCTCCAAGGTTCACCGTAATGGTCTGACCAGTAGTTGAACCCACAATTCCGGAAGTGCCACCGATAGAATCCGTCCAGGCATAAGACGCTCCACCTGCCGGTGCAGATAAAGTTACGGAATTGCCACCGCAAATGTTTGGAGAAGAAGCAATAATATCAAGAGGTTCACAGGCACAATCCACATATCCATAACCAAAGTGGCCACCCTGTGTACAATCCGAAGAAGTGAACTCTACCGTGATACATTGGCCAATATAGGCTTGCAAGGGAACAAAAACGGTGGTCCACGGCCTGTACCATTCATCACTACCCGGAGATATTTCAAAAAAACCAACAAAAGGTGCTTTAGCCATTACAAAATACTCCCCGCAAGTAATAATATTATTACTTGCATCACGCACCTTTACACCAAAATAAGGACGTTCATCATCATTGTGTCCGCTGGTAGGGTCATTCAATACAACAGCATAGCGATACGTAAAATTTGAATTACTTGCAGAAACAGTAAATGAAATACTTGCGCGGGCTGCTCCCCAGGAAGTGCTCCCCCAGGAATTCAGATCACCTATCCGTAAGGCGTTATTGCCTCCTCCGGGAGGAACTACAGGTAGTGTTGTACCTCCAACAGTGGGATCAAAACCTCCTGTATTTGTGATCAGGAAAGGATCAGTATTTTGACCAAAAAAACCGGGAGGTGGAGGATTAAATCCAGAAGTGAGATTGCCTGGGTCCGGGTTTGTAGACGGGTCAGCTGCCCAATAATCCCAGAAAGCCTGACCGGATTCAAAACCAGGGTTTGTGCATGGAGAGCCACAGTTGAGCGGATCAGGATTAGGATCAGGGGATCCGCTTTTATTCTGAGATGCAACAATTCCATCTTTTACTTTCTGAAATTCGGCAAAATGTTCTTTATAGCCAGGTTGTAAGGAAGCCAGGTATATTTTTACGTTTTCTTCTTTCACAATAAGTCCGGTACCTACTTTATAAACTAATGTTTCATAATCTTCTTTCCAGTGTGGACTTAAAAAATGCTTGAAATAGGTCATGTCGGCCATGTTACCATCAGAGGTCATAACCACATAATTCAAAAAACTTTGCACATCCACTTTCTCAAGCAGAACAGCCGTTTTGTTCAGGTAGTCTATCCAGGTATTATCAGAAACTCCGTAAGGATTAGTTGAACTTTGAAATTCTTTTTTTTGACTTTGAGAAAAGAGGGAAAAAACAATGGCCACAAACATTGCGGATAGAAATACTTTTAATCTGGAGATAGTAAATGTACTTATCATTGATCAATTATTTACAAAATCGTTACGAATATAGTAATTAATTTTAATAAATGAAATTGTTTAACCTTTTTATTTTCAGTGCTTTATGGAATTGTTTTGTGCCTGCACTCTAAGTGAAATTTTTCAGAAAGAACAAGTTTTTAGAGTATATTATCAAATGACGCAAAGTTGTGCTGAATTTTTGCAGGGATTACAAATCCCTGGCTCTTGGGTCGTGATTACAAATCCCGACCAGCGGGGTTCCATATAGCAAACTTAATAAATAATTTGGTTACTTTTTGCCGGGATTACAAATCCCTGGCTCTAGGGTCGTGATTATAAATCCCGACCAACGGGGTGGCAGCAAACGTAATTTATGTAAAGCTTATCAGTTGAAAAGGAATCAGGAAGATATTCAAAACGGCTTAAGAATTTACTTCACTAAAGTTACTGTACCAATAAAATTGTGCTTTTTATTAAACACATCGGTAAGCTCAACTTTCCAGACATAAACGTCTATTTGAGAATCATCACTACCGCTATTGGCCT
>JAZKBX010000226.1:0-8066 GCA_040388455.1 Bacteroidota bacterium | reverse complement strand
TTCAAACTCTTTTAACATAAACTCTGTGTTTCTTTATGTTCTCCGTGTCTCCGTGTCTCCGTGTCTCCGTGGTTTTATTGGTTCTTATTTTCTCTACAATTCTTCCTGTTCGGTAAATTGTCGGAAACTCTTACGGTGGTGATCTGTAATGCCATATTCTTTAATTGCCTCACGATGCTTGGGGGTAGCGTAAGCTTTATTGTTTAACCAATCATATATTGGAAATTGGTTATGCAATTCATCCATATAATCATCGCGATAGGTTTTTGCTAGGATGGATGCTGCAGCAATGCTCATGTATTTACCATCCCCTTCAATAATACAGGTATGTGGTATTTTTTTATATTTATTAAAACGGTTCCCATCGATCAGTAAACTTTGAGGAGTGGTTTTTAAGCCATCAATAGCGCGATGCATCGCCAAAAAAGAAGCATTTAATATATTGATCTCGTCAATTTCTTCCACAGTTGCAATACCAACAGCCCAGGAAACCGCTTCTTGTTCAATAATTACACGAAGCAATTTACGTTCAGAATCATTTAATTTTTTTGAGTCGTCTATAAGGGAATTTTTGAATTTTTTTGGAAAGATAACTGCAGCAGCATATACAGGACCTGCTAAACAGCCTCTGCCGGCTTCGTCACAACCTGCTTCAATCAATAATTTATCAAAATATTTTTTGAGCATTTTCTTGCGACAAATAATTAGATGAGGTTGTACTTCGAATTTATTAAAAATGTTTCATGAAAATAATAGAAAAAAATAAGATCAATTCATCAGCAAATCAAAAATTGCTTTAGGAAAAAATTTATTTTCCAACTGATGAATTTTGTATGCCACTGTTTCTGGCGTATCAGAAGGTTCAATTGAACAAATATGCTGTTCAATTAATTGGCCTTCGTCATAATTTTCATTTACAAAATGAATACTTATTCCGCTTTGTTTTTCTTTTGCATCAACTACTGCTTTATGCACATTCATGCCGTACATGCCTTTCCCCCCATACTTGGGCAATAAGGCCGGATGAATATTAATGATCTTATCAGGAAAATTTTTAATCAAATTTTCGGGGATCTTCCATAAAAAGCCTGCCAATACAATCAGATCAATGTGTGCTGATCTTAATTGTTCAATGAGTTGATCACTGTTATAAAATGTAGCACGGTCTATAACTATACTCGGGATACCGCCTTCCTTAGCACGATTCAAAACATTGGCCCCGGAATTATTGGAAATAACCAAGGCTACCTTTATCCCAGAGGCCGGGGATTTAAAGTAATCAATAATGTTTTGAGTATTGGTGCCTTCTCCGGAAGCAAAAATGGCAATATTTTTCATTGGATACGAACAACAATTTTTTACAAATCTACGAATTCTTAAGTCCTGTTCTTCTCAACAAATAATCTTTTGCAACAAAAAAACTACCCGTAACACTAAAAAAAATCTCTTTAGTCATGTTTTTTATTTTCAAAAAAAACCTTTTATTGTTTTTTAATTGCCTGATAATAAATAAGTAAGGATCAATAAATATATAAATAACAGCGATTTTAAATTATTTTTTTTGTTATTATACACATAACTATATCTTTGCACCCTAATTAACCTTAAAACATTTAAAAAAATGTCAGAAATTGCAACAAAAGTGAAAGCTATCATCGTTGATAAATTAGGAGTTGACGAAAAAGAAGTTACTCCAACAGCTAGCTTTACAAATGATTTAGGTGCCGATTCATTAGACACTGTAGAATTAATAATGGAGTTTGAAAAAGAATTTAATATTGCTATCCCGGACGATCAGGCAGAAAAAATTGCTACCGTTGGTGACGCAATTTCTTACATTGAAGCAAATACAAAATAATTCCTAAACGATTTATTTTTATGAAAACAAGACGAGTAGTAGTTACAGGACTTGGTGCTATTACACCACTTGGTAATAATGTTACGGATTATTGGAACAATCTTATCGCTGGTGTTAGCGGAGCTGCGCCTATTACTCGTTTTGATGCTTCAAAGTTTAAAACGAGATTTGCATGCGAAGTAAAAGGCTTTAATGTAGAAGAATATTTAGACCGCAAGGAAGCCCGAAAAATGGATCCGTTTTCTCAATATGGTGTATGTTCAGCTATTCAAGCTGTTCGCGATGCCGGATTAGATGGTGAAAACGCTTTCGATCCTGATAAAGCAGGTGTTATCTGGGGTACCGGAATAGGTGGTTTGCAAACATTTCAAGATGAATGTTTTGCTTATGCCAAAGGTGATGGAACGCCACGTTTCAATCCTTTCTTTATTCCTAAAATGATCGCTGATATTTGTTCCGGACATATTTCTATTATGTTTGGCATGCGCGGACCTAATTTTACAACTGTTTCGGCATGTGCATCCTCTACCAATTCACTTATTGACGCAGCATTATATATCAGATTAGGTAAAGCGGATATTATTGTAGCCGGAGGTTCCGAAGCTGCAGTTTGTGAAGCAGGTGTTGGTGGCTTTAATGCAATGCATGCGCTTTCTACACGAAATGATTCTCCTGAAACAGCATCCCGTCCGTTTGACGTGGATCGTGATGGTTTCATACTTGGTGAAGGTGCAGGGTGTTTAATTTTAGAAGAATTAGAACATGCTTTAAAACGCGGTGCCAAAATATATGCTGAAGTTGCAGGTGGCGGTTTAACTGCTGATGCAAATCACATTACAGCTCCACATCCTGAAGGATTAGGTGCTATAAATGTAATGCAGAATGCCTTGCAGGATGCTGGTATGGTTGCTGATCAGATCGATTATGTGAACGTTCACGGAACATCTACACCGCTTGGTGATGTTGCTGAAACAAAAGCTATACTTAAGGTTTTTGGAGAACATGCTTATAAATTAAATATCAGTTCAACAAAATCAATGACCGGCCACTTATTAGGTGCTGCCGGAGCTATTGAAGCTATTGCCTGTGTAATGGCAGTACAAAATGATATTATCCCTCCTACTATCAATCATTTTAATGATGATCCTGCATTAGATAATAAACTTAATTTTACATTTCATAAAGCACAAAAACGTACAGTGAATGCAGCATTAAGCAATACATTCGGATTTGGCGGACACAATGCTTCTGTTATTGTAAAGAAATACATTGCATAAAATATTTAATATTTAATATTTAATATTTAGTATTTAGTATTTAATAGGTAATATTTAGTATTGTATTTAATAGGTAATATTTAATATGTAATGTCTGCTGGTAAAGCCAAAAATACCAGCATAATTTATTTATAATCAATGGTTTACAAAACACAGTTATTACGTATTAACTATTACATATTACATTCCTTTTACCTATTACATATTACTTATTAAATATTAAATACCACCCTTGCCAATCTTCCCTAAACCTTTAAGGATATACTTTTCACCGGATAAAACTCTTCACGAATCATTGCGCAATATTCTTGGCTTTTACGCGGGTAACATTGCATTGTATAAATTGGCATTCCGACATAGTTCTGCCGCTCAGATGATAAAAAAAGGAGTGAAAGACAGCAATGAACGTCTTGAGTTTCTTGGTGATTCCATAATCGGGACAGTAGTTGCGGATTATCTTTTTAAAAAATTCCCTTTTAAAGATGAAGGGTTTTTAACCAAGATGCGGTCAAAGATGGTGAGCAGAGCCAAACACAATCAGGTTGCTAAAAATTTAGGCTTGAATAAATTTATAGAAGTAAATAACGATCGTTTTAAAACCGCTCAACCCAGCTCTATTAGTGGCGATGCGTATGAAGCACTGATTGGAGCCATCTACCTCGACAAAGGGTATGATGCTGCTCAAACCTTTATCCTTACCCGTATTATTAATGTTCATATTGATATGGATGAAGTAGAAACCAAAGAAATAGATTTTAAAAGTAAATTTATTGAATGGGTTCAAAAAGAAAAAAAAGAATTTCGCTTTGAGGTTGTTAATGATGCCGGAACCGCAGCCGATAAACAATTTATTATCCAACTGATTGTCGAAAATGAAACAGTTGGTACTGCCCAGCATTTCTCTAAAAAACGTGCTGAACAAATGGTTTCGGAACAGGCGTGTATTGTTTTGGAGATATAAATTAATGTGCTAATTTGAAGATATGCTAATGTGCTAATTTTAAAAAATGCATCCAAAAGGTTCTTTAATTTTCAAATTATTTAATTTTAAAATTTATCTTTGTATCCTAAATTAAAAAAAACAGCTCATAAAATGAAAAAATTACTACTTCTGTCAACATTTGGTATCGCCCTATTTACAGCATGTTCTGAACACAAAGGAGAAAACAACAATGAACTATCAGCAGTTGATACCACACTTCAATATTTTGGCGACAGTATCAGCCAGGATGGAGCTATTGCTGTAGATCAAATAGCTGCTCAAATGCAAGGAAAAGATTCATTAAAAATAAAAGTGACAGGGCCGATCGAAGACGTTTGTCAGAAAAAAGGTTGCTGGATGAATATGAATATCGGGAACAACCAAAGTATGAAAGTTCGTTTTAAAGACTATGCATTCTTTTTACCAAAAGATGCCGGTGGAAAAACTGTTTTTATTGAGGGTGTTGCCTTTACGGATACCACATCGGTAGCTGAATTACAACATTATGCTGAAGATGGCGGAAAAACAAAAGAAGAAATTGCAAAAATAACGGAACCAGAAATAAGTATATCTTTTGAAGCAAATGGTGTTATTCTTAAAAAATAAAATTGTTGTAGTTGCTGTTTTATTAGTTGCTGTTTTGCTGTTGGCTCAATGTTCCAACAGCGAAAAAAAAGCAGGCGAAAAAGCCGCAACAGTTGAAGCGTCTTGTGAAAAAAAACCACTAAACCCAAATGGTGATAGCGAATTGGCTTTACTGATGCGCAACATGATGAGTTCGTCTCAAAGCTTAAAAGAAAAAATTAAACAAGGAAATTTGCCGGAAACATTTCCGGAAGAATTTTTAAAGATCCATACGGCATTACCAACAGATTCAGAAACAAAAAAGGAATCTTTTGAAGGTTTTGCAAGTTCTTATATCAGCAACTTACAGGCTCTTTACCACTCTCCAAAAGAAGACCTTTCAAAAAATTACAATGCTGTGATCTCCGCCTGTGCAAGTTGCCATTCTGAGCATTGTCCAGGACCTTTAGGTGCAATAAATAAGTTGAAAATTTAATTTCACTTTTTGCTTCTCCAATCTAAAGCATTTATGCGCATGAAGATGGCACATAATTTTTGTTGTTTAATAATCAGCAACAATAATTATAAAAATTCTGCTAATGATAACAGTTAAGCCTAAAAACATTGATGAGTATATCGCTGGCTTTCCAAAAGAAATTCAAAAAATTCTGGAACAAATTCGTTCGACCATAAAAAAAGCGGCTCCAGAGGCGGTAGAAACCATCAGTTATGCAATACCAACTTTTACTCTAAACGGTAACCTGGTCCACTTTGCAGCTTTTAAAAACCATATTGGGTTCTATCCAGCTCCGAGCGGAAATGAAGCATTTAAGAAAGAACTTTCTATTTATAAAGGCGGGAAAGGAACGGTTCAATTTCCAATAGACAAACCAATACCTTTAAACTTAATAACCAAAATAGTTAAGTTTAGAGTAAAGGAGAATTTAGAACGGATAAAACAAAAAACAAAAAAATATTAATACAGTTTTTTTATTTCCCGATCAATAGTTTAAATCCTTTTCCATGCACGTTTATCAACTCAACACTACTATCCTCTTTTAAGTATTTACGAAGCTTTGCAATGTAAACATCCATGCTACGTCCACTGAAATAATTATCATCGTGCCAGATTGATTTTAAGGCAAAATTTCTATCCAGAATTTCATTGGCGTTTAAACAAAGTAACTTTAACAGATCAGCTTCTTTGGTAGTTAATTTTTGTTGAACCCCTTTTATTTCAAGTGTTTGATGTTTATAGTCAAATTTATAATTGCCTATTTGAAACTCGGTTTGTTCTGAATGTATGGATGTTTTATTTTCCGTCCTGCGCAAAATAGCTTTAATACGTAATAATAATTCTTCCATACTGAAAGGCTTCGTGATATAATCATCAGCACCGGCAGTGAAGCCCTCAACAGCATCCTCTTTCATTGATTTGGCCGTTAAAAAAACAATGGGGACATTATTATCAATTGCACGGATCTCTTTTGCCAGGGTAAAGCCATCTTTAATTGGCATCATCACATCCAAAATACAAATATTGAATTTATCTTTTGAAAAAACATCATAGCCTTGCTTACCATTCACTGCCAAAACAGTTGAATATCCCTTTGCTTCAAGGTATTCTTTTAAAAGACTGCCCAAATTGGGATCGTCTTCCACTAATAACACTTTTACTTTTTCCATTTTATCTGCAAAGTTTAGTATCTAATCTAAATTCATAAAATTATTATGCCACATTAATTGGCAAATATACCGTAAAGGAACTTCCCTTACCCAACTCACTCTCAACACCAATAGAACCGCCATGTTTTTCAACCACCGCTTTAACATAACTCAGGCCCAATCCAAAACCTTTTACATTATGAATATTTCCGGTGGGAACCCGATACATCGTATCAAAAATTCGTTTTTGATTTTCTTTACTTATACCTATTCCGTTATCACTCACTGAAATAAAAATACCATCTTCATCATTGCGGGTACTGATCTTGATCTTTGGTTTGCCGCGTGAATATTTCAAAGCGTTATCGATCAGATTAAAAATAATGTTGGTTACGTGGATCTTATCAGCATTTATTATTGGCCTTGTGGCTTTTAACTCAGTAGCAATTTCACCTTCTTTATTTTCCACCTGCAATTTAATATTAGCGATCGTTTGATCGATCAAAGCATGGATATCAATACTTTGAATTTTTAATTTAAACTCACCTTTATCAAGTATTGCCGTTTGCAAAATATTTTCTACCAATAAACTTAAACGTTTGTTCTCATCACCGATCATTTTCACATAATTATTAACCCGTTCCGGTGACTTTTCAAAGGTTTTATCATTTAATACTTCACATGCCAGGGAGATAGTAGAAATAGGAGTTTTAAATTCGTGCGTCATGTTGCTGATAAAATCATTTTTAATTTCAGATAGCTTTTTCTGTTTAAAAATAGTAGAAACAGTGTAATAAAACGAAAAGACGATCACAACCATAAAAGCACCGGAAATTATCAGCATAAAACCCATTGAACTCAACAAATAATTGCGTTGGTCAGGAAAGTATATCGACAAATACTGCGGTTTAATAAAAACGTTATCTGGTGATAAATTTATTTTAAAATTAGATGCGTATAAATATTTTTCTTTTTCAGGAAGCAAGTGAATATCAGCAGGAGGTATTTTTGAAGGCAGGACACCAAAAACATAACCAGCGGAAATTCCCTTTTCAAGGAGTTCTCGCTGGATCACTGAATCTAAAAGAAGGGTGTCAATTTTGTTGCTGTAATCATTATATATATTGATACTCACCAATTCATCAAAAATATCATTGACCATATTTTTTTTCTGAGAAAACCATTTATCTCGTAATTCCCCTGAATTAAATTGGTGGATATAGGTTGGAACTTCCATCTCGGTAAGTCCGCTCATTTCGGAAGAAGCACTATCACTCAGATAATTTTTATGGCGGGATTTTTTGACTATTACCCCATTGGAATCGGAAGAATATTCCTCGTATATTTTTACGTTTATTTTATCTTTTTGAAGGCTAAAATCATTTTTATCGGACTTTGAATCACTTATAAATTCAGATGTAGTGGCTAATGAATCTGTAGGGCTGAACCAGCGAATACCTTGTTTGCGAAAGTTAAATTTTTTACGGATTTTAGAAGCAGTAATTTGTTTTTCCATGCGGGAAACAACATTACTTAAGGCTTCACTTACATTTTGCTCAAACCGTTGTTTACTCAATGTCATGGCATTGTTTATCCAATACACCTGAATGGCTATTAAGCCAATCATGGCAAGACTTGCCATTGTAATTATTATTTTAACATTGTTTTTATTCATCCAAACTCAGATCCGAATTACAAAAGTAAGCTATTCCATTAAGCC
>JAZKBX010000225.1:0-13711 GCA_040388455.1 Bacteroidota bacterium | reverse complement strand
ATCATTTGCTAAATACGGACTCCAATAACCAAAATATCATCAACTTGTTCAGTGTTAAAACTCCAGTTAACAATAATATCATTTAAATACTGTTCCTGTTCCTGCATTGATCTATTTTGAATCTCAAGCAAAACTTGTTTGAATTTTTTTGTTGTGAATTTTTTCCCTTTTTCACCACCAAACTGATCTGAATAACCATCTGTGAAAATATAAAAAGTGTCACCTGCTTTCAATTGTATTTCGTGAGTTTCAAAGTGTTGATCGTTTTCAGTGAAACCACCAATTGCATTTTTTGTTGCTTTTATTTCTTCTATTTCTAAACTGTCTTTTCGGATAAGCAGCAATGGCCTGTTCGCACCGGAATACAACACTTTGTTATTTTGCTGATCTATAGAACAAAAAGCGATGTCCATTCCATCACGGGTTGAATCATCATTTTGCGATTGGTGAAGTGTTGTTTTGATTCCTTTATTTATCAACATTAAAATTTCCCCGGGAATTTCACTTTGCTGCACGGCATCGTGTAGTTTTTCAGAACCGATCATACTCATAAATGCTCCCGGAACTCCATGTCCGGTACAATCGGCAGCAGCGATGGAAATTATTTGATGTGCTGATATACCGATGTGCTGATTTGCATTATCTCTGTAATCATCATTAGAAATCTGTGTAATCGTTTTATTAAAAAAATAAAAATCACCACTAACTATGTCTTTAGGTTTATAAAGCACAAAGCTTTGTGGGAGGTCCGAATAAATTTCTTTCTTATCCGGTAATATTGCTTGTTGAATTCGTTTAGCATAATTGATACTATCAGTTATCGCATGGTTTTTTTGAACAATTTCAGAATTAGCTTCTATCAATTCCTTTGTACGCATTGTTACCTGATCTTCCAGATTTTTTTTCTCTTCTGTTAGTTTGCTTTCCCGCCATTTGATGTATCCAAAAACAACCATTACAACAAAGAGAACACTGATAATATAAAATATATTGGTACGCCAAAAAGGAGGAGTGATTATAATTCGAATAGATGCACCTTCTTCATTCCATACCCCATTATTATTAGATGCTTTAACCCTGAAAACATATTCACCCGGATCAAGGTTGGTATAACTTGCATATTGCCTGTTTCCAATATGTATCCATTTATCATCAAAACCCTCCATCATATAAGCATATTGATTTTTAGATGGCTGTGCGTAATCTAAGGCGACAAAATCAAATGAAAAAAAACTTTGTTTATAGGATAGAATCAGTTCACGCTTAGAAACGATAGGAGTATCAAGTGGAAATTCTTTTTCAAAAATTTTAAAAGAAGTAAAATATACAGGAGGTTTATGAGTATTATCTTTTATACTATCCGGGTGAAAACTTAACAAACCAGCCATGCTTCCGAAATACATCATGCCATCCTTTGTTTTACATGCTGCCCCAGTAAATGAATTGCTTGGTAATCCATCCTTTATTTCATAATTTTTAAAGATGGCGATGTCTTTTTTTACAATGTGTTTTTTTTGAATGTCTGCTATTGCCTTTGTCAAATACTCCTTTACAGTTAAGGCTAAAAAGTTGGAAGCATAAAACTTACACAGTCCTTGATTAGTCGATATCCAAAGGCTTCCATCATCATCAGGTAAAATTCCGGAAATCACATTGTTTGGAAGTCCATCTTTCTCAGTAAAATGATAGAATTTATAACCCGAAGTAAATTTATTTTTTCCAGCTTGTAATATAAGTGCATTTAATCCTCCTCCATTCGTGCCTAACCATAATACACCATTAGGAGATTGATATATTGTATTTACTACATCATTGTTAATGCTATTAGGATCCTTTGGGTCATTTTTAAAGCAATAAAATTTTCCGGTTGCTCTTTCAAATACATTCAAACCCTGGCTGCGTGTACTCACCCAAACATTGTTTTGTGAATCTTCAAATAAATTAAATGTATAATTTTCAGAAATGCTGGTTGGGTTTTCAGGATCATTTATATAAGATTTTTTTTTCTTTTCCTTAAAATTGAAATTATCAAGACTGCTTGGAGTAGCTGCCCATAGTGTTTTTTTGGAATCTGCTAAAAGGTTAAATACAAAAGCAGGAAGACCAGCTGCACCATAAGAAGAAGCGGGAGGATACTCAAATTTGTGAGTTGAATAATCAAAGCTCATAATACTGTTTGAGGGCATGCCCAGCCAAAGATGTTGTTCATCAATTTGTTGTATACTACCAATTGGAGGCATGGGGATTTTTTTCTCTCCGAAGGTTACTTTGCTAGTAAAAAAATTAAACTCTCCAGAAGTTTTGTCGAAATTTGTCAGTCCACCTTTTCCGGTTCCCATCCAGATATCTCCTTTATGGTCTTCATAAATAGTATATACCAGGTTATGGTTTAAACTTTTTTCATTATTTGAATCATTTTTGAAAACAATAAAATTATTATTGCTGCTATCATAAATGTTTACGCCTCCTCCATTGGTGCCAATCCATATGAGGCCCTGATTATCTTCGTAAATTTTAGAAATGTAGTTATTACTTATACTATTGGGGTTATTGGGGTCATTTTTAAAAACGGTAAATTTACCTGTGTTTTTATCAAGGATATTAAGACCATTAAAGGTTCCTGTCCATAAAAACCCTTTAGAATTATCGTAAAGGCAGGTTACACTACTGCTACTAATACTGTTTTTATTTTTCAGATCAGGAAGGAATTGATTAATAACTGCTTTTTTTTCTTTATTTAAAACACTTAACCCTCCAGTATGATTTCCAACCCAAATTAATCCATTAGCGTCTTCCAAAATGTCATAAACCCAAACACTGATACCTTTTTTTTTAGTTGAAATATCGTTTTTGTAATTCGTGAATTTTCCGGAATGTTTATCAAAGGATTTCACCCCTCCTTTATTGCTACCCCAAACTGATAACCATAAAATACCCTCCTTATCTTCAAAACAATTTAAAATAAAATTACAATCTATGCTATTAGGATCGTTCGGGTCATTTTTATATACCAAAAAATTACCTGTTTTTTTATCGAATTTATTAAGCCCTCCTCCGTAAGTTGAAATCCACATATCCCCTTCTCTACCTTCGATAATACCATTTACCAGATTATGGCTCAAACTGTTTGGATTTTTCGGCTCATTCTTATATACTTTAAAATTACCGGTTTTTTTATCCAGAATACTTAATGATCCACTAGTTCCTATCCAAATAAAGCCTTCCTTGTCTTCAATGATAGAGGTTATGTTGCCGGGGCCTATGGAATTAGTATCATTGGGGTTGTGACGGTAAACAGTAAATTTATACCCATCATATTTATTTAATCCATCACCAGTTCCAAACCACATAAATCCCTCTTTATCCTGTAAAATAGCACTAACATTATTGTCAGATAACCCATCATCAACAGATAAATGTTTAAACTTTGTATTTTCGGAAAGTACTTGTGCTTGAGATTTACCTTGAGAAAGTAAGGTAATTATTAAAAAAAGATAAATTATACAGAATGATTTGAAAAATTGATAATTAAAAAAATTCATTGTTTATCTGCTAATTAAAAAAATTCAATTTCAAATTGGTTACATCTTGCATCTCAAAACTAGACACGAATACCTACAATCAAAATGTCATCTGTTTGATTTTGGCTTCCCCTCCAATTAACTATTGTTTCATCAAGTATTTTCTTTTGTTCGGCCATTTCCAGTTGGCATACCGATTGAAGTAAATCCCTAAAAGGTTGATGGAACATTTTTTTATTTTCAGGTCCACCAATCTGATCCACGTATCCATCTGAAAACATATACAACATATCACCTTTTAAAAGTTGAAAAGTCTGATTAGTAAAATCCGGCTGTCCTTCTTTTTTATAACTACCAATTGAACGTTGATTTGCCTTTATCTGAAAATATTCACCGGCTCTAAAAATGAGCAAAGGGTTGTGTGCTCCGGCATACTCCAGGCTTCCATTCTTTTTATCGACAGAAATCAGTGCTACATCCATTCCATATTTGGCTGAAGTTTTTTTACTGTTTTGCTTAAGTGTATTTAAGATCTTTTCGTTTAGTTCGTATAATATTTCCGAAGGATTAAAGTTGTGATTCTCGTTAATGGTTTCATTCAAAAGATTATGTCCCATCAAAGAAACAAAAGCCCCCGACACCCCATGTCCGGTACAGTCGGCAGCTGCAATCAGCACTCTGTCTTTTTCCTCATGGATCCAATAGAAATCGCCACTTACAATATCTTTAGGCTTATATAATACAAAATGATTTTTGAAATGTTCACTTATTTCTTCTTCAGAAGGTAAAATTGCTTGCTGAATAATTGAGGCATATTCTATACTGTCGGTAATAGCGATGTTCTTTTTTTCAATTTCTATATTTTGCTTTTTAATAACTTCGGTACGCTCGTTAACTTTTTGTTCAAGAATTATGTTTTCTTTTCTAAGCACTCTTTCTCTTAATTTGATAAAGAAAATAATGACCGAAAAAACGACTACGCCCAAAAGAATATAAAACCATGTTGTTTGCCAAAAGGGAGGCTTAATTGTAAAACTATAAGTTATTGGTTCATAGTTCCAAATGCCATCGTTATTGCAGGAGCGGACTTTAAAAGTATAACTCCCCGATTCGAGATTAGGATACGTAATCGAATTTTCTTTTACTACCGGGGACCAATCCTTGTCAAGACCATCAAGCATATAACGATATTTTACACGTTTGGGATTTGTTAAACTGGTTCCTACAAAGTCAAATGTAAAATGATTTTGGGTCCATGGAAAAATATGGTCTGCCGGGATCTCTGCATTCTCAAAAAATAATCGAGGATTCTTAATAGTAGTAACCGGTTCGATAAGATTATTTTTTTCGAGTTTACTGTTGTATTTCACTAATCCTATAATGGAACCAAACCAGAGATTACCATTTTTATCATGACAAACAGCGTTCGGATTTATTTCCACTCCAAGGAAGCCATCCTCTTTTTCATAATGTTTGAATGTTTCATCTCTCAGGTTGAACTTATCAATGCCAAGACCTGAACCAATCCAAAGATTATTCTTACGGTCGCAAACAAGCAGAAAAGGGGTATTTGAAGCCAAGCCATCTTTTGTTGAATAATTTTTGAATAAATCACCACCTTTTTCTAATAGTGCTAAAGGATCGTATTTGTATATGCCAAGATCATGTGTTCCGAACCACAAATTGCCTTTTATATCTTCCGAGATGCAGATCGTGAATTTGCAGGGATAACCATCCTTTTGAGAGAATGTTTTAAAAAGTTTCCCATCAAACCTGTTCTTTGAAGTGAACGGAATGTCACTGTCGTACATTGTAAGATCACCTGAAAGTGCACCAAACCACATTCTGTTTTTGCTGTCACGAAAAATTGTATAGATCTGGTTGCTGCCTACACCATCATCAGTTGTATACCTTTCAAATGTTTCTGTAATTAAATCAAATTTCAGCAATCCTCCCTTATTGGTACCTATCCAGATATTCCCATCTTTATCTCCATTGATACAGTATACCTCATTTACAGGCAAACCATTTTCGGTTGTATACTTTTTGATCCCCCCCGTTAAAGGATTGAATCTTGACAGGCCTTGTCCAAAATCAGTGAACCAGATATTGCCTTTTATATCTTTGTAAAGTGCACTTGTGTTGAGTGCCTGCCCTTCTTTACCGGTGTGACGAATGAAACGGTAATTATTGGTTCCTGCTGTCTTCCCAGCTAAACCCTCTGTTTGGCCTTCTCGATGTTTCTCTTTCCCCGGGGCGTCTGTTGAATTGGCTTCCGGTATGAATTGAATAAGTCCGCCTTCAGTACCGATCCAAAAATCGTTATTCGAACCTTCTATTATCGACCATACCAAACTATTCAGCAAACCTTCGTTTTCACCATAAATTTCGAACTGTTCATCAAAGTATTGGTTCAAATTTAAAAACGTACCTATCCATATATTTTTCTCTCTATCCTGTATCATAGATAGAATGCGGTTATTGCTAAGGCCATGTTGAGTGGATATAGTTTGAAAGGCTGTGTTTTTATAATTGTTCGCTTCAAGTTGAGGAAGATATTTTGAAACACCTCCATCATATGTGCCAATAAAAATGGTTCCATTTTCGGATTCAAAAACAAGTGTCACACGGTTACTTGAAAGACCATCCAAAGTATTGTAGGCTTTCAAAAGGTTGTCGGATGCATTAATACGCACCACACCATAGTCAGCGGTCCCAATCCATTTATTGCCTTTACTGTCGCAGAATAATGAGGTAATGGATTGACTCGGAAAGTATGTATCTAAAGCAGAAAGTTTCGTTTTGGCAAGCGTGATCCCCTTCGCTGTGCCAATCCAAATTACACCATCTTTGTTTTCCATCAAAGCGGTAACAGCATCACTTGTTAAGCCATCTTTTGTTGTTAGATGGGTGAAAAATCGATTTTCATATTTCAGTAGGCCT
Source organism: Bacteroidota bacterium (assembly GCA_040388455.1). Classification (GTDB taxonomy): domain Bacteria; phylum Bacteroidota; class Bacteroidia; order 2-12-FULL-35-15; family 2-12-FULL-35-15; genus 2-12-FULL-35-15. The sequence continues at coordinate 7,247 of JAZKBX010000225.1, read as the reverse complement.
TGCCCATCAGTTCCGATCCAAACCCTTCCTTTCTTGTCGGAAAGGACACAAGTAATAGTTTTTGAAATTTTTATATTTGGGGGAATTACCTCAAGGAATTTTTTTGTAGCAACATCATATTTTGTTATTCCACCCGACCAATGTCCAAACCAGATATCTCCATTTTTATCGAGACAAGAAGAGGTAACCCTGTTCTCTGCCAATCCATCTTTTTTATTGAAGTTCTCAAAATTCAGTCCATTGTATTTACTAACACCGTTCATCGTTCCTACCCAGACAATTCCATCTTTATCCTGAAGCATAGTGTAAATGCTGGATTGTGGCAAACCTTCTTCGATACCAAATTTACCCAGGTTGAGCGTTTGCGCAAATACAGAATTGGTATTACAAATTACAGTTTGTAAAATGTAAAAGAATAAAACCCAAAATGCTTTTATTTTCTTCATTGTATTTTTTTTTGTTACCTCCAAGCAGGACTTTAGAAGTAAAGCGTCATTTTTCATCAAATTCTTCAACTACATCCAGTAAGCTAGTCAATATATTGCTGGTTTCATATTTTTTGGCAAGGTTCTCCGTTTTTTTCCTTTCCATTTTGTTTTTATCTTCCAACAATCTGTTTTTTTGATTGTTTGTTGAAAATAAACTAATGCCATCAAAAGTAGTAGGATTAATGTCCACAGCAGGAGTATTAGTACTTTGCTGTTTGTTATCAATTGCAAGTTGTTTATTATTTGTTTCCAATTTAACATTGCTCCCACTTATCTTTTTTTTATTTTCCGGATCTACGTTGGTCCCTTTTAAATTCGAAAGTTTATTAGCGTTCTCTTTCGTTTTTAGTGCAGCCATTTCATTCGTTTTTTTCTTAAGAACTGTTGCTGCGGTATTTAGATTTGAGGTTGGAGATTTCTGATTTAAGACTTCTGTTGGGGCTCCGGATTGTTGGGACTTTTTATTGCCTGGTGCCAATTCTTTTTTATCAGAAAAAGTATTGCTTTTTTCATTTGCATTGATATTCACATCCGTTTTTTCGGATTCTTTCAATGTGGAAACTTTGGCCAAATTTTCATTTACCAATTCCCGGGTTTTAAGATCATCGGTTTTTGTGGATCCTTTCATTGTGGAAACTTTAGATAAATTTTCATTTACCAATTCCTGAGTTTTAAGGTCATCCGTTTTTTGCTTTGCCTGTTCATTCGCTGTTATTTTTATCTCTTCAGCCGTCTTATTTATTTTATCAATTACTGCTAAAGGATAATTACTCGAATCTGTTTTTATTGAATCTGCATTTTTCTCAACAATACTTACATACTCTTTATCAAAATCAAAAACACCCCGCTCCGGAGCCCATTTTATTTTTCCGAAATCGTGTTTAACAACACCAGAAGCGGTTGGCAGAATTAAATTTATTTCAAGATTAAAAACATAGGGGACATAATTCAATTCCTCTTTCGCAGTATATGTATTTATCCTTAGGATCCCTGGAATGGCTCCCTCCTTTTTGATATTAAGAATATATTCGGTTCCACTATCAATATTGCTTTTATCCATCTGAAATGAATACATACCATTTTTACGGGTTACAATTTTAGTTATTTGCTTTTCATTTTTTAAAAGTTCAAGAGAAACGCCTTCTACCGGTCTGCCTTTCAATTTTACAGTACCCTGAAGAATAAATATGGAAGGGGACTCTTTAATTGTTTGGGAATAAGAAAAAAACGGGCTGATAAGGGAAATGCAAAGAAAAAAAAAGAGAATCTTAAGTCTTACTCCAATTAAAGGGCTTTTCCATGCCCATTGCATGTCCTGAACTCTCACTTTTGTGGAAGTGTTTTGTGCAGAACCTCCTCCTTGGCGGGAAGGTAAGGAGGGGCTTTTTTTAGGATTCATTAATGTTGAATAAAATCAAATTTCAAATTAACCATATTTGAAAATTCTTTGCCTGTTTCCAGCATATCATCATCAAGTTTTGCGTAATGCCATTCTATACCAATCTTATTACCCTCTGAAATAAAACCTTTTAGCGAAAACATTATATCAAGGAGATATTTTGCGGAAATGGAGTTAAAATATTCAAGTTTAAATACGAAAACAACGGGTGGTTTATCAGCTATTTGATCTTTTTGTGCGAGTTTGTTTGCGTAAAATTTAGTGATCCAATCAGTTATAGGGGTGAAAAATTTAACTGTATTTTCGGGCCGGGATTTACCCGAAATAACAAACTGACCTGAATTAACATCAAATTTTACAGATGGAGAATCTTCCGTCCCCTCAATGATTAATGACTCCATTTTAAAATGTTGAATTATTTATTATTTAAATTTGAATACCTTACATAAAAAAGCTTATTGCTTGCATTATGCTTCTACTTCGTTCAGCACAGGTTTTTGAATATTTATTTCTGTTTGTAAAAGATAAAATGAAGTAGATTCTGTAAGCGGTTTAAATTCGTATTGCATCAAATTACCCGATTTAATAGCGATATCAATTATTCCTAAGCCGGCATTGTTATCATCAGTACGTTTGGAGAGAATTTGTTCGCGGTATAGTTGTTTTAACTCTGCCTGATTGTGTTTTAAAACCTTTTCCAATTTTTCCTTCAAGGCAGGAATTTCATCATTCATTATATGATTTCCTGTTACAATGGTATATTTGTCTTGAGATTTGCTTAAAAGTAAAATCGCAATATTTTGTGTGTCATCTCCCTTTGAAGAATGTTTAGTAACATTTTCAATACTTTCAACTAATATACTGTACACTTTTCTATCAATTCCGGAAGAGGATTCTAATGCACTTAATTTGTTCTTTATATTCAACAACAGTAAAGTTGTTAAAAGATGATCGAAATGTCCGGTAAATGCAATTAAGGTGTTTTTTTCGCTCATTATTTGATGAGCTTCAAAAGCGGTTGATATAGATCCCATATTGTTTTTTTTGTAAAGTTATAATTTCTATTGAAAATTCAAAAATATATTGGTACTGAAATTTGATATAATTTATCTAAATAATCAGCCTCCTTTATTAATTATTAGCCACAATCAGCCAATTAGTCCCATCGCTTAAAATCGTTAAATATTGATATTGCAGCGCTAAAAGTTTTGTTGGAACTCCATCGATCGTTTCTGCACCATTGGTGCTAACAGTGACTGTTGTAGCGGCATCAATGTTTTTTATGGTGTATTTTCTTCCGGCAATGCCCACTGCAGTAGGTAAAGTAATTGTGGTAGTGCCTGTTACAGAAACTATATCATCTACTGCTGTTAAAGTATAAGCCGAATTTTTTGCACTAAAAGCTGTGGTATAACCATTGGCAATTAAGGTTCCGGAAGTTTTAACATTAACAACACTCGTATTACCCAGTTGTATTGTATTATCAGCCGTTATTTGAGCATCATAACCTAATGCGGTTGAGTTCGAAAAGGCTGTTCCTGAATTGAAAGCGCCAAATCCTAAAGCGGTATTGTTTGTCCCTGTAACATTGCTTTGAAGTGAACTCATTCCCATTGCGGTATTTTGAAATCCATCAATGTTATCTTTAAGAGCATTTCGCCCAAATGAAGCATTGGAATATCCTATGGTGTTATTTTTAAGAGCATCTTCGCCATAGGCTGAATTGCTGTTGGCGGTTGAATTATAATAAAGTGATCCATTTCCCGTGGCTGTATTGTACTTCCCTGAGATGTTCAAATAAAGTGCCCCGGCTCCGGTAGCTGTATTTTGTTCCCCTGTAATATTAAAACTTAACGCTCCAACACCTGTAGCTGTATTATACCCCCCTGTGGTATTATAATGAAGTGCTCCTCCTCCGGTGGCTGTATTATATTGCCCTGATGTGTTAGAATGAAGCGCACTCAATCCTATAGCTGTATTATAGATTCCAAAGGTGTTGGAATAAAGGGCACTATCTCCAACAGCGGTATTATACGACCCCAGGGTATTAAGGTAAAGTGCTCTAAATCCATAAGCCGAATTATTGACTCCCGCGGTATTCGAATATAATGCCTGATATCCACTGGCAACATTTTCCCTGCCAGAAGCATTAAATTTTAAAGTTTGGTATCCAATAGCTGTATTATAAATTCCGATATTAACTGCAGGTGTTGATGAACCTCTCAGTGCCTCAAATCCAACAGCAACATTATTGTTATCAAATGCTGTTGAAGTATTATTTGCATATTGCATCGCATTTACCCCTATCGCAGTTGCATTGGAACCTGCAACATTCGAATAAAGTGCATTGAATCCATTTGCAGTATTGTTGTTTCCAACAGTATTTAGAAAAAGTGAATATGCTCCATTGGCTGTATTTTTAATCCCCGTAGTATTGGTGTAAAGTGCCTGTAATCCGTCCGCAGAATTATAATTTCCGGTAGTGTTAAACCGGAGGGCATTCATCCCATTTGCCGTATTCTGCACCCCTGTAGTGTTAGCATAAAGTGCCTGCATTCCTGTTGCAGTATTATGGGTTCCAGTGGTGTTACTGTATAGGGCCTGCTCTCCATTAGCGGTATTATAAAAACCTGTAGTATTGGAATAAAGTGAATTCGAACCCGAAGCGGTATTTTGGTATCCGGTAGTATTGGAAAGTAGAGCCTGCATACCAGTGGCAGTATTAAAGGACCCGAAGGTATTAGAATAAAGTGCCAGCGCCCCATTGGCGGTATTGTATTTCCCTGTATCGTTGGCATTAAGGGCGTAGGCGCCTGTTGCAGTATTACTCGTTCCGGTAGTATTGGTCTCAAGCGCTTGTATACCATTGGTAGTATTATAACTTCCGGTGGTATTATAACGAAGCGAATAGGCACCATTAGCGGTATTTTCAACACCTGTGGTGTTGGTATAAAGTGCATAAAACCCATTGGCGGTATTATAGCCTCCTGTTGTATTTGAATAAAGCGCAGAATACCCCATCGCAGAATTACGGCTGGCAGTGGTATTGGAATAAAGTGCGTTGCCTCCATTTGCTGTATTCCAGTTCCCTGTGGTATTGGAATAAAGTGAATTATATCCATTGCCGGTGTTTTTGATACCTGTAGTGTTGGAAGAAAGGGCATCTGATCCAATAGCGGTATTGTAGTTCCCTGTGGTAATTGTATCACCGGCCCTATACCCCAAAAAAGTGTTGAATAATATATGATCTATCTTTCCTGCCTTTTGATTATTTACACGAATATTGAATGGAATATTATCAGTAGTTCCGATAAAGTTTGTACCATCAACTGTGCTATCATTACCAAGAAGTGACCATGATGTTTTAGTTGGCACACTCCCCCATACTCCTGTTCCCAGCAAAACCTGGGAAGCGGAACCTGCCGTAAGCGGAACTAAAGTTCCGTTCAGGTCTGATTGTACCATTCGTGTTCCTGTGCCTGCTAAGCCGGATATTCTCGCATTCCCTGCCACTTCAAGTTTTTCTGCGGGAGCTGTTGTACCGATACCTGTATTTCCGCTATTATTAGTGTAAATATCTGCCCCGGAGGTGGTCCACACGCTATTAAAGGTGGATCCTGTTAATGTTAATCCTGTTCCTGCATTGTAGGTAGAACTAGAATCTGCTCTCCAGGCGGGTGCTCCAGAGGCATCTGTTTTCCAAACCATATTGCTCTGCCCGGCACCTGAAGCAACCACGCCATCGCTTGAAGCTGTATTGGCAGCTATTGAAATAACAGGAGTTGTTGCACCAGTTGTCACCGAAATTGGTAAAACACCAGTAACGTTGGTTACTGTTCCATTATTGGGTGTGGTCCAGGTTGCTAAACCGGCAGCATCTGATGTTAGTACTTTACCTGATCCTGGCGTTCCTCCGGTAATTTTCACCTGCCCCGTTACCTCAAGTGTTGCGCCTGGAGTAATTGTTCCAATACCCACATTGCCGCTAGAAAAATCACCATAAATTAAAGGAGGATTTACACTGTTATTTGTGATATAGAGCTTATTAGAGCCTGTTTCGTTGTAACCGGCCTGATAACCTAGAAACACGTTGCCACTACCTGTTGAATCATGAAATCCGGCATTATATCCTAATGCAACATTATTATTTCCGGTGCTACCTGAATAAAGTGAATTGGTACCAATTGAGGTATTGTTGTTTCCTGTTGTATTGTCAGAAAGTGCAAATTTTCCTACCGCAGTATTTGAATCACCTATGGTATTATTATACATCGATTTTGCTCCAACAGATGTATTGGAGCTTCCAGATATGTTGTAGGTAAGCGCTAAGTCTCCTAAAGCGGTATTATGGAAACCTGTTGTGTTGAAATCAAGGGCATAGGCACCAATTGAAGAATTGCCATATCCCATGGTATTAAAAGTACCTGCACGATAACCCCAAAAAGCGTTGGTTAACTGTTTATCTATTCTCCCGGCTTTTTCATTATTCACCCGAATATTAAATGTTTTATCGTCTGTGGTTCCAATGAAGTTTGATGTATCAACCGTTCCGGCATTGCCATTGAGAGACCAGGCGGTAGTTGTTGGTACACTTCCCCACACTCCTGTACCAAGTAAAACCTTGTTAGCACTATCAGCAGCAAGGGGGATTAATATTCCATTCGGATCTGCCTGCACTATTCGCGTACCTGTACCTAACAAACCGGATATTTTGGCATTTCCAATTACGTCTAACTTTTCTGTTGGGGTATTTATTCCAATGCCTACATTACCAGTTGCAGTCACCCTTATTTTCTCTGTATTATTTGTTTTAACAACAAAATCTACAGAATCAGAAGTTCCGATGAAGTTTGTTCCTGCTATAGTACTATCATTACCTGTTAAATTCCAATTTGTTTCAATTGCACCTGAGTTTCCCGAATTTAAGGAATAAAGAGCAGTGTCGGATTTAGAAGCATAAAACGAATATGGGGTAGCCATAAACTGCTGAACACTCATTAGTTTATAATTGCCATCATTTTTGATATCTATTTCTACCTTTAAAAATTGGTTAGCTGCTGACCAAGGAATATCAATCATAAGCTGGTATTGTCCTGTATTGCTAACAGAACCATCACCTATGATCAATGAAAATAAACCATAATGATCAGTACTGGCGGAATGAACTTCCTGGTATAGCAAAGAACCATTTGAACTTCCGCTTAATATTGAAAAGCGCACAGCTATTGTTTTATTTTGAATGGATTGTCCACTGAGGTCCATTCCAACAATTTCTTTACCGTTTTCATCAATAGCTATAGCCTGATAATTTAATCCCCTTAATTGGGCAAATCCGATCTGACTTATAAACAATAAAAAAA
>JAZKBX010000224.1:0-26165 GCA_040388455.1 Bacteroidota bacterium | reverse complement strand
TGGGAAGCATTATTGGCCGGTCTTTTTCCGACTAACACCTACGGTTCACAAACTACTATTGGTACGATCGAACATTTGAAAAATCCTTCTTTAACAGAGATAAAAAAATATTTTTATACCTATTATGTACCTAACAATATGGCGATTTGTATTTCCGGAGATTTCGATCCTGATCTAACAATAAAAATGATCGATAAAAAATTCGGTTCCTGGAAAAGCAAGCCACTGCCTGTTTATGTGCCATTTGTTGAAAAGCCAATTACATCGCCAGTTATAAAAGAAGTAATTGGTCCTGACGCAGAAAATGTAATGATTGGATACCGTTTTCCCGGTATAGGAACCAAAGATGCTGATATGATCATGATGATCAATAAAATATTATCAAACGGCCAGGCTGGTTTGATTGATTTGAACCTAAATCAACAACAAAAGGTCCTTGAGGCCAACGCATTTGATTTAGAGTGCAAAGATTATTCAGCTCATATTATCAGTGGTACCCCAAAAGAGGGACAGTCATTAGAACAAGTGAAAGATCTATTGCTTGAGCAAATTGAAAAAGTGAAAGAAGGTGATTTTCCTGAATGGCTGTTAAGTGCAGTTATTACTGATATGAAATTACAGGAAACAAAAATGTACGAGCGCAATAGTTCGCGTGCCGATGCCTTTGTGAGTGCTTTTATTACTGATACCAAATGGCAAAATTATGTAAGTACGATCGATCGACTGTCAAAAATTACAAAACAAGAGGTGGTAGAGTTTGCCAAAGCAAACTATAAAAACAATTATGTTCTTGTATACAAACGTACTGGCGAAGATAAAAATGTTCAAAAGGTAATTAAACCCATTATTACTCCTGTTGAAGTAAACAGGGATGCTCAGAGTGCGTTTTTAAAAAGTGTTATTGCTACTCCGATAAAAGATATTGAACCGGTTTTTATTGATTACGCAACCGATATAAAAAATATGAATTTAAAAAATGGTACACCGGTTTTATATACTACCAATTCTGAAAATAAAACATTTGATATGTATTATGTTTTGGATATGGGAACCAACCATAATAAAAAATTGGATGTTGCAATTAATTATTTAAAATATCTTGGAACAAAGGATTTAACTGCTGCAGCTTTAAAGCAGGAGTTTTATAAACTGGGTTGTTCATTTGATGTTTTCGTTGGAGAAGATGAGGTCTATGTTAGTCTTAGCGGTTTAACAGAAAACATTGAAAAAGCAATAAAATTGTTTGAAGACCTTTTGGCGAATGCCCAACCTAATGAAGCGGCATTAACAAATGTAGTATCTGATATTCTTAAAAAAAGAGAAGATGCAAAATTAAATAAAGGTGAAATTTTATTTGGAGGTCTTTTTGCCTATGGAAAATATGGAAAAAAATCACCCTACACTAATATTTTATCTTCTGAAGAATTGAAAAGTTTGAATTCTCAGGAGTTGATCTCTATCATTAATGAAATTACTTCTTTTCAGCATAGGGTATTATATTATGGAGATAATTCAGCAACAGCCCTTGTTTCAATATTAGATAACCTGCATAAGGTACCTGATACACTCAAACCAATTCCGGCACCTGTTAAATTTCAGGAAACAGATGAAAACACCAACGTTTATGTAATTGATTATGATATGAAGCAAGCCGAAGTAATTTTGCTTTCGAAGGATGGGAAGTTCAATAAAGACAATGCATCTATGGTTCGTATGTTTAATGAATATTTTGGTGCGGGAATGTCATCCGTAGTATTTCAGGAAATGCGTGAGTCAAAAGCATTGGCATACTCTGTTTATTGCAGCTACAGTGTTCCTAAAAAGAAGGAAGATTACAATTATGTATTTTCATATATAGGAACTCAGGCCGACAAATTGCCGGAAGCAATGGCTGGAATGAAGGAATTAATTAATAACATGCCGGAATCTGAGAATAATTTTAAAGCTTCCAAAGAAGCTATTTTACAAATTATACGTTCCGAACGAATCACCAAAGCCGGTGTTTTATTTAATTATGAAAATGCCCGAAAACTGGGCTTGGATTATGATATCAGGAAAGATATTTTTAAAGCTGTTCCCAATTTAACATTACCGGAAATAAGAACTTTTGAACAAAATCATTTAAAGAATAAACAATATACAGTTCTCGTGATTGGCAAAAAAGAAAGCCTGGATACCAAAACCCTTGAAAAATATGGTAAAATAACTTTTCTTTCCTTGCAGGATGTTTTTGGATATTAATTTTTGATTTAGGATTTAAGAACAAAGAGCCATTACTTATAGTTTTGGCTCTTTTTCTTTGAATCAAAACCTTATATTTGCAGTCCGATTATTTAACAACAGTTGTTAAATTAAATCCGAACCTTTAAAACATATAAAACAATGAGCAAAATTAAAGTAGCCAACCCAGTGGTGGAATTAGATGGCGATGAAATGACACGTATCATCTGGAAATTTATTAAAGCCAAATTAATTCTTCCATATCTTGATCTGGATATTAAATACTACGATCTTGGAATTGAACATCGTGATGCAACCAATGATCAGGTAACAATTGATTCTGCTGAAGCAATTAAAAAATATAATGTTGGTATTAAATGTGCTACCATTACACCAGATGAAGAACGCGTAAAAGAATTCAAATTAAAACAAATGTGGAAGTCGCCTAATGGCACTATCCGTAATATTTTGGATGGTACTGTTTTCCGTGAGCCAATTGTTTGTAAAAATGTGCCTCGTTTGGTTCCAAACTGGACTGCACCAATTTGTATTGGCCGTCATGCATTCGGTGATCAATACCGTGCTACCGATTTTGTTACAAAAGGCAAAGGTAAATTAACAATTAGCTTTACTCCTGAGGATGGAAGCGCTCCACAATCTTTTGAAGTATTTAACTTTAAAGGTGATGGTATCGCAATGGCAATGTACAACACCGATGAATCCATTAAAGGATTTGCTCACTCTTGTTTTAACACTGCATTGCAAAAGAAATGGCCTTTATATCTTTCAACAAAAAATACAATCTTGAAAAAATATGACGGTCGTTTTAAGGATATTTTTGAAGAAATTTATCAGGCAGATTATAAAACCAAATTTGAAGCGGCAGGTATTGTTTATGAACATCGTTTAATAGATGATATGGTAGCTTCCGCATTAAAGTGGAATGGGAATTTTGTTTGGGCTTGTAAAAATTATGATGGTGATGTTCAATCCGATACTGTTGCACAAGGTTTCGGTTCATTGGGTTTAATGACTTCAGTGCTTGTTACTCCTGATGGAAAAACAATGGAAGCTGAGGCTGCACACGGTACTGTAACTCGCCATTTCCGCGATCACCAGGCTGGTAAACCAACCTCGACAAATCCAATTGCTTCTATTTTTGCATGGACCCGAGGTTTGGAATTTCGTGGTAAATTAGATAACAACCAGGAATTAATAAATTTCTGTCATGCACTGGAACAGGTATGTGTAGAAACTGTTGAGTCCGGTAAAATGACAAAAGATTTAGCGGTTTGTATCTATGGTAACAAAGTAACTTTGGGAGAACATTATTTGAACACCGAAGATTTTTTATCCGCTTTGGACGCTAATTTGCAAGCAAAACTTGCAAAAAAAGTTACGGCATAATTTTTTAATAAATTACTTATACAAGATTGCCCCTTTTCAATAAGGGGCAATCTTTTTTTTTAGTTTGTTCAGCTCGGTAAATAATTGCAAAATTTAAAATAGGAATTGGCACAATTTTTTAAGTCTTTATAATGGTATTTGCCTTCAAATGACCGCATTTATGCCTTTATCTTACAAGGCAAGAAAAGAAGAACGACACATGTATAATGAGGGTTTTATTAAATATTTATTTAACCTTTAAAATAAATTTATAATGGGATTTATAAAAGAATTTAAAACATTTGCCCTAAAAGGCAATGTTATTGATCTTGCAGTTGGGGTTGTAATTGGTGGCGCTTTTGGAAGTATTGTAAAATCATTGGTGGATGATATTATTACTCCGGCAATTTTAACTCCGGCTTTGAAGGCTGCTCACTTAGCCGATTTGAGCTTGTTGGTTATTCCGGGGACAGCGATTAAATACGGAAATTTTATTTCGCAGATAATTTCTTTTGCCATAGTAGCGCTTACATTATTTTTAATTATTAAAGCCTTGAATGCCGCAAAGAAAAAGGAAGAAGCCGCTACACCTTCAGGACCTACACAAGAACAGTTGCTTACTGAAATTAGAGACTTATTAAAAAAATAGAAATTCAATTATTCTTATAGCAATCAGAATTTGTTATTTTTTGAATTTTACATTTTTTTTTTAATGCTTGGAATCATAGGTAACAAACCAAGCCTAAATTAATTTTGCCGAAATAGATCTATTAAAAATATGAAAAAAATTATTCTTTCCCTTTCTTTATTATTTACTTTATCATCAATAGCACAGACTGTAGACACTGTAAAGTATTGGAAAAAAGGTGGACTTATCAGCATCAATTTTTCACAGGCTAGTTTTACTAATTGGGCAGCAGGTGGAGAGAATTCACTTTCAGGAATTGCTTTATTTAATATGTTTGCCAATTACAAAAAAGATAAAAACACCTGGGACAATTCAGTTGATTTTGCCTATGGTCTGCTTCAATCCGGGAATAGTGCCCTTAGAAAGAATGAGGACAAGATCGATCTTTCGTCAAAATATGGTCGTTATGCCTTTTTAGATCATTGGTATTATTCTGGTTTAGTTAACTTCAAAAGCCAGTTTGATGATGGTTATAATTACCCGAACGACTCAGTTGTTATTTCCCGATTCATGGCACCTGCTTATCTTTTAGCCTCAATTGGTATTGATTACAAGCCAAATGATTATTTGTCATTGTTCATCTCACCGGTTACATCTAAAACAACTTTTGTTAATGATCAGCGGTTAGCGGATGCTGGCGCATTTGGTGTTGATAAAGCCGAATACGATATTAACGGTATAAAAACAAAAGATGGTAAATTAGTTCGTACTGAGTTTGGAGGTTATTTGAGATTTACTTATAAAAAGGATATTGTGAAAAATGTAAATTTGGCAACTAAGCTGGAACTATTCAGCAATTATATAGATAACCCTCAAAACATCGATGTTAACTGGGAAGTTTTAATAGGAATGAAAGTGAATAAATATCTTTCTGCAAATATCAGCACTCAAATGATCTATGATCACGATATCCCTGTTCCTGTTGAACGTGAAGTTAATGGTATAACAGAAGCAGGGGTGGGGCCTCGTCTGCAATTTAAAGAAATACTTTCTATCGCCTTTTCTTACAAGTTTTAATAATATCATTTTTTATATTATTTTACTATCCTCCAAATAAAATGAAAAAACAAAAGAGAAAAAACAAAAGATAATAACATTGGCGCTATATTTGCGTTATACAAGCTCAAATGAAAAAGCGCATTATTGTCATATTTTTTTTCGTTATTACAAATTCCATTTTTTCTCAGGAAAATAACACTGGAAATCGTGGAACTATAAAACTTCAGAAAACCGGGCAACTCTCAAAAATTCAATTTGATAATGTTAATTATCGTCTTATTGGAATTGATCGATATGGAAATGTTTTAGATTCAGCTGTTGTTGAATTTGAAATGTCGGTATCCATAAGCGGAATATTTTATTCTGAAAAAACAGTTGGTCCGATACTCAGTTATCAAATGCAGCAATTGCTTGGAAGATGTGACCGGACTACCAAAATATTTTTCGAAAAGATAAAAGCGAAAGACCGAAATGGAACTTTGCTTAATATGCCAAGATTTCAATACTCGTTTGGCTATTCTGATGAAAATAATGATTAAAAATTAACCACTCCCGGGTCTCGTATTGGAGAGGTTAGGTGGGGCTTTGGTTATTTAATCAAAAAATTCCTTATTAAAATTCACCAGGTATAATTTTTTAGTGGCACGTGAAACGGCTGTATATAACCAGCGCAAATACTCGGTATTGATCATTTCATCGGTTAAATATCCTTGCTCCACAAACACGCATGGCCATTGGCCACCCTGTGCTTTGTGACAGGTAACAGCATATGCAAATTTCACCTGTAATGCATTAAAAAAACTATCTTCTTTTATTTTTTTTAAACGTAAACGCCTGTCCGGAATATCAGAGTAATCAAGCAATACAGATTCATATAGCTTTTTATTTTCTGCCTGTGATAAAGCAGGTGATTCACTCATAATAGTATCTAATAGTAAACGTGTTTCCAACTCAGGTTCATCAGGGTAATCAATCAATCGCATACGCACATCGGCAAATCTAAAACCATGCATTTCCTGGATATTCCCTACTCGCATCAACTGGATAATATCACCATTGGCAATGAATCCCGCTTTTGATTCTTCCGGAAGCCAAAAATAATTATTCTTCACCACCATCATATAATCACCTGACGATAACTCGTCTTCCTGCCAGCGAATCCGTGCGCGTATCTGTTGATTGAAAATATTTGCCCGTTTATTCGATCTGCAGATCACCATGGAATCTTCTGCACCATATTTACTGTATGCACTATTTAGAGCATCCTCCAGGTCAGCCCCCTCAATTCGTATGATGTCTTTAAATTCATCTAAACTGAAGTGCGGTTTGCTGTTTTTTTCGTTTTTTATTTGATTACGAATAGCTGTTGCATTTGTAAGTATCCCGGAATTTTCCGTTTGACGGACTACTTCAGTTAATTCGAAAGAATCGATGGAAAAAGAAAATGATGCTTTCAAATATTCAATATCCAATGCCGGACTAACATCCAGCCCTATTGGTGGTAACTGGGCTGTATCGCCAATAAAAATTAATTTACAATTTGTACCGCTGAAAACATATTGAATTAGGTCATCAAGCAAACTCCCTCCACCAAACATACCTCCATCGCTCAAGCCACCGGTGTTGGAGATCATAGAAGCCTCATCAATAATAAAAACGGTATTCCCGTGTAAATTTTGTTGTCGTTGAAAGGCCATGCCTCCATCTGCTGTGGGCTTTCTGAAATATATTTTTTTATGAATTGTGTATGCCTGCTGTTTAGTATAGTTCGAGAGTACCTTTGCCGCGCGACCTGTTGGAGCAAGCAGTATTGTTTTGCCGTTTACGGAAGGTAAACTTTGCACCAGCGATCTAACAATAGTTGTTTTCCCCGTCCCTGCATAGCCTTTAATTACAAATACCTGGCTGGAGTTTTTTCCTAAAATAAATTCTGAAAGTTTATTTAATAGATCACGCTGTCCATGAGTAGTTTCAAATGGAAAATGTTTTAATAAAATCGTACTGAATTCTTCTTGATTCATTGTTTGTAAAGGTACTTTTAAATTACGGATTGCGAATTTTTGATATCGTATAAAATCCGCAATTTTGGCGATCCGGAATCCGGGATACTTTGTATCTTTGCGCGATATCATGACAACTGAATTAAAAAATAAAATATCTCAGGCCAATTCATTTATTGATGAAGCTTTTGACGAAAAAAAAACAGCGGATTACCATTTGATAATTCAAATTGGAATTGATGGTGTTTGGCTAGCAGTAAATGAACTTTCTAAAAACAAATATATTGCTTTTGAAAACTACCCTTTTCAGAATGTTTATGGATTTGATGCAATTCCCGATCTGATTGATGTGTTGACCAAAGAAAGCAGGTTATTACCTCAGAAATACCGTTCAGTAAACTGTGTACTTGTAAATAACCTCTCTACAATAATTCCCAATCCTCTTTTTGAGAGCCAAAGAAAAGAAATGTACTTGAAATTTAATGCTACTCTTCATGGGGATGAGCAGGTTTTGGTTGATGATATAAAAAATTTGGATGCTAAAAATGTTTTCGCATTGCCATTGAGTTTAAAAAACAAGTTAGAAGAACTATATAAAAATATCAGCTATCATCATTTTTCAAGTGGATTGATTGAAGGCTTGCTTATCCAAAACAAGAATCAGGCAAGTAAAAAATTGTTTGTACATATTCAGCCATCACATTTTGAAGCAATTGTAATTGAAGGTAAAAATTTACTTTTTTACAATACCTTCAGCCACCATACTGCCGAAGATTTTATTTATTACCTGCTATTTGTTTGCGAGCAATTGTTATTAAATCCCGAAAATATTGAAGTAATTTTGTTGGGTGAAGTAGAGAAAAGTTCGGATATTTATTCCATTACTCAAAAGTATATCCGTAATTTAAAATTTGGTGAACGCAGCGATGATGCTGACTTCAACTACCAGTTACAAACACTACCCAAGCATTTTTATTTCACCCTTTTTAATAATTATTTACTACAAGTTTAAAGTTTTGAAGTTACAAGTTTAAAGTTGACATACTATGTTTTATATGTTTCATTAAGTTATAATACAGGTAATGTTAAACATGAAACTTTTTCAAACTTTGCACTTTGCACTTTCAAATTTTGAACTTTCAAACTTTAAACTAACATGAGAATCATCAGTGGAACACACAAAGGCAGAAGGATCAACCCTCCAAAAAATATAACTGCCAGGCCAACAACGGATTTTGCTAAGGAAGGTCTTTTTAATATTCTCAATAACTATATTGATTTTGAAGGACTGAAGGTATTGGATCTTTTTTGTGGAACAGGTAATATTACATTCGAATTCGCTTCTCGCGGAGCTACCGACATTACGAGTGTTGATGATAATTTTCAATGTTGCGATTTTGTAAAAAAAACAATTTCTGATTTTAAAATGCTCCAGGTAAAAGTGATCAAATCGGATGCATTTAGTTTTCTCAAGAAAACTGCAAATACATTTCAGCTTATTTTTGTCGACCCTCCTTACGAAATGGAATTGGAAAAGTTTGAGTTGATTCCGGAATTAGTATTCAGTAAAGATCTTTTGCAACCCGATGGCTTTTTGATCATTGAACATGGTGCTAAAACAGATTTTTCAAAACATGAACGCTTTGTGGAACAAAGGAAATATGGCAATGTGAATTTTTCTTTTTTTAAGAACATCCTTAATCCGGATATTCTAAAATAGTTTCTTGATAATACTTCCGATTCAGATTGACACAATTTATTGTCAGCTTCATAGTCTATGAATAAATAAAACTTACAATGTATTATACCTGAAATTTGTTCAGATATTAACATTTGGTTGTTCATTTAATTTATTGGTAGGCAAATCAAAACCTTGTTCTTTATTTAATTTTGTGTTTTGAAATTTATATCGATTTTAATAGAGTTAACAAATTTTCAAAATAAACATCACCATTAATCTGAAAATAGCGACATAGTATCGATTAAAACTAATAAAGGCTTGATTGTTATGTGTTTATATGGTTAAAAAGTGTTAAATTTAAGTTTTCAAGGAAATTTTCACAAAAAAATTACAATTTCTAATATTAACAGGCATTTATAGCGTAAAAATATTGTATTAACCTTTATCTTTCATTCCTTTTTTGTTTTGAGTTTTCAGTAACAGAAGAGTTAGAAGTTTGGTTAATATTCTCTTGTTTCAGAATCAGTAATTGCGCAGAGTTTTTTTATTAATAACAACAAGGAAAAGGCAAAGGTTTAGTTGACATGCTGTTTACGCTTTAAATGAAAAATTATTATAATTTCGATACTATGAAAAACAATTACATTTCCCATCCCAAGTGCTATCGGGACCCAAAAATGTTTACAGTTACTATAAAGGTTATGCTAATGACAATATTGTTATTGGCATCTTCTGTTTTTAATAATGGGTTTGCACAAGTAGTAATTACAGCCCCATCAGTAACTGTTACTGCAACCTGCCAATTCCCGACACCTTATTCAACATTAGGGGATATTGTTATTACAGAAACTTCTAATAACGATTTTGCAACAACAGGTGGCGTAAATAAAACATTAATTTTGGCTGCACCTGGTAATTTTCAGTTTTTAACTCCACCCGTTGGTATGACCATCACAGGTATTAGTACTGATATTACTATTCTTTCTATTTCTTCTGTTACCGCAACTAAAATTACAATTACACTTAGAGTAGCTGCTACAACTGTGATGGATGTAATTACTATCAGTGGCATCCAGGTGCGTGGAACTAATAGCCCAAGCGGTCCCAGCACGCTCAAAAGAGAAGGACCAAGTACTGCAGTGATAAATGGTGATGTAACAAATACTCCTCATGCAACGTTTACCTCAGTAGCAAGAGATCCTGTTATTCTAGTTAATCCTACACCTAAATCAATTTGTGAAGGCGGTTTTACCAGTTACAGTGTTAGTACTGTTTTGGCCCCAAGTTCTTACCAGTGGCAGGTATCTCAGGGAGGCGGACCTTTTCTTGATTTGTTGGATACTGCCGCCTACTCCGGTGTTAATTCTGCTTTATTAAATGTGTCAAGTGCCCCCGGTTATATGACTGGAAACCAATACAAATGTAAGATAACAGGTGCAGACGATATATGCGCATCTAATGCTGCATCTTTAACAGTTAATCCCCCACCCGCTGTTGTGAGCGATCCTACTGATACTGCCGTTTGTCAAGGCCTCAATGCAAGTTTCTCTGTTACAACAATTGGTTCAGGCTTAACCTACACCTGGTTAAGAAGTACCAACGGAGGATCAACTTTTTTGCCTTTTTCTAATACTACAGCCCCTTACTCAGTAGTTGCCAATTCCTTGTTAATCACAACAACCCCCTTTTCATTTAACGGTTACCAATACCACTGTATCATCAGTGATGGGAACAATTGTGGACCTGATGTTCAGTCAACAACTCCAGGCATATTAACCGTTCATCCAAAACCCGTAGTTTTAACTGTTAGAGACACAACCTGCTCCCCCGGTACTTTTGATCTTACATTGCCTGGTGTAACAACCGGTTCTACCCCAGCTCCTCCTGGTTTAACCTTCACTTATTTCACCGAAGCCACTGCAACAACACCTGTTCCTACTCCCACAGCAGTTGGTAATGGTACCTATTATATTGTTGGTGAAACTGCATTGGGTTGCAAAGACACAACGCCCTTAATTATGACCGTACATCCAAAACCTGATGTAGTTACCAGCGCGCCTGCTCAGGTTTGTTTTCCTGCAAAAGTGGATCTTACTCTACCAGGAGTAGCTGCTACGGTGCCGGGCACAACCCCAGGTTTAACCTTCACCTACTTTACAAATCCAACAGCAACTACTCATATTGCAGATTCAACAAAAGTTGCAGTTGGAGGCACTTATTATATTGTTGGTACAGTGCCATCAACGGGATGCTCAGATACAACAGCGGTAGTAGTCACAATAAATCCAAAGCCTGTAGTAACTACAAATGATCAGTCAGTTTGCGCACCTTCAACAGTTGATCTTACCGCAGCAGGTGTTCGGTCAAGCGACATACTTGGTACTACTTTTACATACTATACACTTGTAGGATTAAATTTAGTATCATATCCAACTCCAACTAATGCAACAGCTGGCACTTATTATGTTATTGGTGAAGTGCCGTTAACATTATGTACTGACACAACCGCGGTAACAGTAACCGTAAATCCAAGACCCAATTTAGTTACTCATAACCCTCCGGCAATATGTGCACCTGGAAAAGTGGATATTACTTTGCCTGCTGACACTGCTGGTTCTTCACCTAATTTAACCTTAACCTACTTTTCAGATCAAGCAGCAACAATTCCTGTTTTAGATCCAACTGCAGTTGATAGTGGGACTTATTATATTGTTGGTACGTTTCCGGTAACGTTTTGCTCGGATACAACTGCAATATTAGTAACGGTGAATCCCAAACCATCAGTAAATACAACTAACCCGGCAGCAGTTTGTTTCCCTTTAACAATAGATCTTACATTACCTGCCGTTACTGCAACTTCTACCCCGGGTTTAACGTATACTTATTTTACGGATGCAGCGGCAACTATACATACTACGGATTCAACTGCTATTACAACAAGCGGCACCTATTATATTGTTGGTAAGGTGCCTGCAACAGGCTGTTCAGATACAACATCGGTGGTTGTCACAATAAATGCAAAACCAACTGTTGTTACCAATGATCCTTTACCAATTTGTACTCCTGATTCGGTGGATCTTACCTTACCTGCAGTTACTGCCGGTTCAACACCATTATTAACTTATACCTATTTTACAGATGCAGCCGCAACCATTCACATGACGGATTCAACTGCAGTTGGAGCTAGTGGTATATTTTACATCGTTGGTGTAATAGGTGGAGGATGCTCTGATACCACAGCAGTAACTGTAACAGTAAATCCAAAACCAACTGTAAATACCGCAGCCCCGGCAGATGTGTGCTTTCCTGCAACAGTTGATCTTACATTGCCTGCAGTAGCAGCAACAGTACCGGGTACAACAGCAGGATTGAATTTCTTTTACTTCGATAATCCCGGAGCAATATTACCAACCTACGCTACTCCTACAGCAGCAACAGCAGGTACCTATTATATTCTTGGTGTAGTTTTAAGTACAGGATGCTCTGATACCACAGCAGTAACAGTAACCGTAAATCCAAAACCGGATGTAATTACCACAGATATACCAGCAGTATGTGCGCCTTCAACATCCGATATCACATTGGGTTCAGTAACGGTAGGTTCAACACCAGGCTTAAATTACACCTATTATACAGATGCAGCGGCCACTTCATTATATGCCACCCCAACAACAGCTGATAGTGGTACTTATTACATTGTTGGTGTTTTACCTTTAACGGGATGCTCTGATACCACGGCAGTATTAGTTACAGTAAACCCAAAACCTGTGGTGGTTACAAATAATCCCGGAGTTTGTTTCCCTGCTTTAGCTGATCTTACTTTACCTGCTGTAGCAGCAACTGTGCCAGGTACAACACCAGGCTTAACTTTTACTTACTTTATGGAATCAGGAGCAATTACTCCAATTCCGGATGAAACCGCAGTGGGAGCAGGCACTTATTATATTGTTGGTACAACTATAGCGAGCTGCTCAGATACCACAGCGGTAACAGTTACCATAAATTCAAAACCGGATGTATTTACTACAGATCCAGCAGCAGAGTGCTTCCCTACAGGCGTTGATCTTACTTTGCCGGCAGTTACTGTTGGTTCCACACCAGGCTTATTTTATGGCCAATTTTTTGATGCCGGTGCAACATCAATTCATCCAACTCCTGATTCTGTTACAGTAGGAGGGACCTATTATATTGTTGGTATTGACCTGGCCACAACATGTTCAGATACAACTGCAATAAATGTAATAGTAAATCCAAAACCGGTTGTGGTTATCAATACTCCGGCACCGGTATGTTCACCGGATACTGTAAATCTGACCTTGCCTGCTGTAACAGCAGGTTCAACTCCCGGCCTAACATTAAGTTATTATACGGATGCTGCGGCTACTAATTTAATGCTTGATTCAACAAACGTTCTTGCAAGTGGTACCTATTATATTGTTGGAGTATATGCGCCAACTGGTTGTTCTGACACCACCGCTGTTGTTGCATCTGTGGACGCTGTGGCAGTTGGAGGTAGTGTTGGAACTGATGCATTTGTTTGTAATGGAGCAAATGGTGATACATTAACCTTAACAGGAGCTTCCAGCACGGTACTAAAATGGCAATATTCAATAACCGGGGGAACGGCTTGGATAGATATCGCAAACACCACTACGGAGCTGATTTATTCTAATATTACAACTACAACATGGTACAGGGCAATCACCACGGAGTTTTGTGCTGATGCAATATCTATTGAGGCTAGAATAACGGTTGATACTTCTCCATTACCTATTGGAGGAACTGTTTCGGCAAACGATACAGTTTGTAGCGGTATTAATTCCGATACATTATTCTTATCAGGTCATACAGGAAATATTGTAAGATGGGAGTATTCGATCGATAATGGAACCACTTGGGTATATATCAATGATACAACTGCAAGTCTTATCTATACTAATTTAACATCAACAACAATTTACCACGCAGTGTTACAGAATAGCATTTGCAACTTCGCAATTTCATCAAACGATACTATTACTGTTGATCCTGTATCGGTTGCAGGTTCTATCACTGGTGGGGTTTCCGGGTGTGCGTTTGCCAATGGTGCTACACTCACCCTGTCCGGTTATACAGGAGCCGTTGCTAATTGGCAATATTCTATAGATGAAGGTACAACCTGGATAGATTCAGCAAACGTAACAGATACACTGGCTTATTCTAACTTAACGGATACCGTATTTTACAGAGCAATTGTAAATAGTGGAGTTTGTTTAAATGATACTTCAGATGCCGCTGAGATCAATATTTATCCTAAGCCAATGGCCATGTTTGTTGCTGATACTGCTTGTTTTGGAGCAGCAACTACATTTGTCAATATGTCAGCCATCGAATCAGGAACAATACAATTAAATCAATGGGATTTTGGAAATAGCAGTTCTTCTACATTGTTAAATCCTACTCATATTTTTGCTCAGGCCGGAGCAAGCACTGTTAATTTGGTCACAACTTCAAACTTTGGATGTTTGGATACTGCAACGGTTAGTGTTTTTGTGGATGCACTGCCGGATCCACAGATCATTTCAAGTGGGGCGTTATCGTTCTGCTGTGGAGGTAGTGTTTCCATGTCAGGTTTAGCTGGATTGAATTATTCATGGAGTACATCAGCAACCACACAGGCTATTGTTGTAAGTAATTGTCAAGCATCAGGCAATTATGAACTTACTGTTACGGATCCTGCTACTTTATGTGAAGATTCTTCAACTGTTGCGGTAGTTATCTTCCCGAGCCTGGTTGCAAATGCCGGTGCTGATAACACCATTAGTTTAGGTGATTCCTATACACTTAATGGACAGGGAGGATCAATTTATTCCTGGTTGCCTGCTACGGGACTCAGTAACCCTAATATTTTTAATCCTATAGCTACTCCGGTAGTAACAACCACCTATGAATTAACGGTTGCTGATATCAATGGCTGTATGGACCTGGATTCAATAACCATTACTGTTATCGTTGATTTTAATCTGACAGTATCTAACTTGATGACCGCCAATGGTGATGGATACAATGATATATGGATTGTTAAGAACATTGAAAATTATCCCGGTACTGAGGCTATTGTTGTAAACAGAGAAGGGCAGCAGGTATTTTATTCATCTTCTTATGATAACAGTTGGTTAGGCTTAAATAAAAATGGTAACCCACTTCCTGATGGAACTTACTATTACTTCCTGAAGCTTAGAAATTCAGATAAAATATATAAAGGGCCACTTACTATTTTAAACGAGAAATAAAAAAGGATACCCTTTTAGATCTTCCTGAAAAGGAAGGGAGAAATATAAAAAAGATTAACGAAACAAATAAAGATAGAGATACATGAAAATAATAGATAAAGTTAACATTAAGCAACTTATCTTATCCCCAATCTCTTATAGAGAGGGTGTTAAGGGGAGAGTTTTTGGGCTTTTAGCTTTGGCTTGTTTGTTGGTTCTTATCCCTTTTGGGAAAGGATTTGCTCAACAATTGCCTTTTAGCAGTCAATATTATTCAAATCCATTTGTTCTTAATCCTGCGTATACCGGAATTAATGAAAACATCAGTGTTTTTCTGACTCACCGTTCTCAATGGACAGGACTGGCAGGAGCTCCACAAACCAGTTATTTTACAATTGATGGTCCTATTCGGGCAAAAAATTCAAGCGTAGGATTAAAAGTATACTCTGATGTTACCGATATCATTAGCCGTGTTGGCGCTTTTGCAAACTATTCTTATAAATTTAAGATCAGTGATTCTAATAATTTATACTTCGGAGTAGCATGTGGTGTTTTTGATAATAAAATAGATTTTTCTAAAGCTCAGATCAGAGATACTGACGATCCATTTTTATCTCAACAGGCACAAAACAAAACTGTTTTTAGTGCTGACTTAGGTATAGTATATGTTCGAAAAAGATTAACGATCGGTTTTGCAGTTCCACAAATTCTGGGGAATAGATTAAAGTATCCAATTGTTAGTGGTAATAATGGTTATTATAACTTAAACAGACATTATCAGGGTACTGCAAAATATGTATTTGATGTATCAAAAGAGAAGGCGATAATAGCTTATCCTTTGATCATGGTTCGTAGTGTAAAAGGCGCACCATTTCAATATGATATTAATGGTGTGATTGATTGGAAAAAAATTGGGTGGGTTGGCGTAACATACCATAGTAATTATGCAATGGCAATTAGTGCTGGCGTTCGTTATCGTAGCTTTAGTGTTGGCTATGCTTTCGACATCGGCATTAGTAAGATCAGTTCTTATACAGGTTCAACATCCGAATTTTTACTTGGTTATATTTTCCAAAATAAAAAAGAGGAGGACCGTTTTGTTAAAGTGGAAGATCCAAGAATAAACATCGCAGCATTAAGTGGAAATGGCAACGAATATAATGACTCAATGCAATTGGTTAATAATCAGATGAAAGTGAATTATGATTCAAGTCTGGTAGAAAATAAGAGATTAAAAGAAGAACTCGAAAAAACAAAAGCAACCATTATAGTTCCACCAACAACAGGTAAAGAAGCTGATGAATTTAATTTGGCTTTGGCTGCTAAATTGAAAGCTAGAGAAGACGCAAATCGAGCCGAAATTGATAGATTGAAAGCGGAACTTGAAAAATCAAAAGCTACAGGAACAAGCGATGCAAATACAGCATCTATCACTATAAGGTTGGTTGATGAAAAAAATAATCCGATCAGTGATGCGCAGGTGAAAGTTACTGATGTTGCCAGTAATAAGGTGATTGCAACTCCTAAGGTTGAGAGTGATGGGTATGTCCGTATGTCAGTTCCTTCCGGTAAACAGATTGATATCCTTATTACAAAATCCGGATATTTATATAAATCGTTCAATTTAACTCCTGAATCAGGATCGGCAAAAAAATTAGACGATATTACACTTGAGAAAGTGGAGGTAGGAAAAAAATTGGTTATGAACAATATTGCATTCCAACTCAACCAGTCTAAGTTGGGTAAAGAATCCTTTCCTGAGTTGGATAATGCTTTGAAATTATTGAAGGATATTCCTTCTCTCGAAATTGAGATCTCAGGACATACCGACAATACCGGACCTGCAGAAAATAATGATAGATTATCCAGATTAAGAGCAAAAGCGGTACGTGACTATCTTATAGCCAATGGAGGTGATAAAAACCGCATAACATACAAAGGGTATGGGGCCCGTCAGCCAATTGCGAGCAATGCAACAAAAGAAGGTCGTATACTCAACAGAAGAACCGAATTTCAAGTTACAAAAGTAGCTCCTGAATATTCTATCTCATCCGGAAGTGCAAAGGAGACGCTTACAAAGATTCTGGAAACTCCAAGACCAAAATCGAGTGATACTTCTTCCCAGGCATTGGAAGCTGGTAAAAAAATAATAGCTAATAATATCTCTTTTGATGTAAACGAAACTACTTTGGAAAAAGAATCTTTTGTAGCCCTGGATGTTTTCGTAAAACTTATGAAAGATATTCCTTCTCTTGAAATTGAAGTGTCCGGACATACAGATAATCTTGGGTCATCAAAAACCAACCAGGAACTATCGGTTCAAAGAGCCAAAGCGGTGCTTGATTATATCGTTAGCAAGGGTGTAGATAAAAACCGTATGACCTACAAAGGTTATGGATCTAGCGATCCTATCGAAAGCAATAGTACCATAGAAGGCAGGAAGAAAAACAGAAGGATAGAATTTGAAATAGTTAAGGTTGCTCCCGGGTATTCTTTAGGATCAAACGTAAGCCCTTCAAGTGAGGTCGATTTAAAACTAAAGCCAAAGTCAACTAAGAAAAAAAGACAATACAAGAGAAAAGGTACTTTTCAAAAAAACCCTATAAAAATAGGTGGTAAAAAGTAAAAGATACATTTAGTATTAGTAAATAATTTTCAAAAAAGAGGACATTTACGTCCTCTTTTTTGATTTAAGTTGATTGTTTGGGGTATTAGGTTCTCCCTAATAAAAATTACCAGATATTGATTAAATTTAATATTTTTGCAAAACCACTATATTATTGTTGAAAACATCACATTTCCAATATAAAACAGACGTTTTTTGTATGAAAAGCCTTTTATTTACCTTTCTTTCTCTGTTTATAGTTGCACAATTGGCAATAGCACAATCCTCTGGTTATTCCAATGTTGCCAACGGAGAGTCATCAAAAGTAAATAAAACAGAAACCTCATTATCAGATTCCAGAAAATTAAACGATAGTTTAAAGCAAATAGCATTAACTGCCGAGATTGATGCTTTGCGTAAACAATTAAAAGCGCAATCTGATGCAAATCAGGCTCAGATCGATCAATTAAAAGCCAAATCTGAAAGCAATCAATCTCAGATAGATCAATTAAAAGTGGACAATGCACGAACAAAAATTGCCGGCACAGTGAACAGGCCAGTTGATAATTCTTTAGTGATAGCTCAATTGAAAGCACGATCCGATACTAATCAAGCCTTGGTTCAGCAGTTAAAACAGGAATTTGAAAAGTCTAAGGAGGCTGAAACGGTAATAGAAGATAACAGAAGGTTAAAAGATAGTTTATTACGCCATTTTTTGATTGCAGAAACAGACGCTTTGCTTACTCAATTGAAAGCAAAGTCCGATACAAATCAAGTTCAGTTCGACCGTTTAAAATTGGAACTGGAAAGTAGGAAAACTGCCGGAGGAACAACTTCATCGAATAAGGAAAATGATGAGGTGATAGCTCAATTAAAAGCAAAATCAGATACTTATCAGGTTCAGATCGATCAGTTAAAAGCAGAACTTGCAAAGGCAAAAGAGGCAGAAAGGACCGGGAACGATGCAAGAAAGTCAAAGGATAGTATAGATCTGGTTAATTCCCAGGGAGCAGATGTTAAACTGGCCCTGCTAAAGGCCAAATCTGAAAGTAATCAAGCTCAGATCGATCAATTAAAAGTGGATAATGCAAGAGCCAAGATTTCCGGAACATTAACTTCCCCACATACAGATAACACGGTGATGATAGGGCAATTAAGAGTGAAATCTGATACAACTCAAGCCCAGATCGACCGGTTAAAAATGGAGCTTGCAAAGGTGAAAAATGCAGAAGTAAAAGCTCCACCTGCTGCTGAGAATGGCGAATTGATCGCGCAGTTAAAAACACAATCTGAAAATAATCAGGCACAGATTGATATGTTGGTTGAAACGATTACAAAGTCCAGGGAAGAGATGCCTAAAACCTCAGATTCAAAAAAAGCTGAAGCCATTGATAAATTGCCACCCACTAAGGATTATGACGAAGTGATTGCGCAGTTAAAAACGCAATCCGATAATAATCAAGCCCAGATCGACAAGTTAGTTGAAACAATTAAGACCAGGGATGAGATAACTAAATCTGCAGATCCCAAAAAAGCTGAAACTTTTGATAAAATTCCACCTGCTAAGGACTATGGTGATATGATAACGCAGTTAAAAACACAATCGGATAATAATCAGGCCCAGATTGATATGTTAGTAGAAACAATTACAAAAACCAGAGAAGAGATGCCTAAGTCAGCAGATTCAAAAAAATCTGTTGCTGTTGAAAAGGAGGTTTGGGAGGTTCAATCAGTGGAGAGAACCAATTCAGATGCAGCGATCAATAAATTAAATTCTGAGCCTGAAAAAACGACAAAAAGTGTATCAGACCAACCCGTTCCTGTTGCATTGGAACCCAAAGTGCCTTCTTATAAAACAGACCGTTTTGCTGATGAAAAGGGTGGCCCTGCAGGAGATGGATATTATGTTGTAATAGGTAGTTTTGGAAATAAGGAAAATGCTGAAAGATTTAAAGCTGCAAATATTATTAAAGGGCACCGGAATACAAAAATCATTCAAAATAAGGTCACAAAGATGTATAACATTTTTGCTTTGAAAACAAATAATAAAAAGGAAGCTGATCTGGAACGCTCAAAATACAAAGGAGAGTATTCAAATGTTTGGATCCTGAAATTGGAATAGGGTCTGTTTTCTAAGAAATACCTTCGGGATACTTTTTATAAAAACCTCAAATGGATTTTAAAATTGCAATAAAAAATATCTGGAATAAACTACGCTTGTATCTTAGTTTTTTACTTTTTGTTTTCTATTTGGTTATTGGCATCTTATTTTTATTTACTGATACATGGATCAACTTTTTACCTGATGGTAGAGTTATAATCGGATCAGTGCTTATTTCGTATAGCGTTTTACGGCTTTATATAGCTTATCGCAGATACAAAAACAAGCATAAACATATTACCACACTATCCCAAAAAAAGAAACAGAAATTAACGGAGGAACCACAAAATGTTAAAACAGAAACTAAGTAAACCTGCCCGAATCCGCCATTCTACCGGGTATATATTTGTAATTACAATTGCAATACTTTTTTATAGTTGTTCGCCAGGAAAGGTTGAGCCAACGGATACTCCCACTTCTGGTGAAGTAAATATAGTTGTTGATGAATCTTTTCAGCAATTATTTGATACTCAAATATATACCTTCGAATCATTTTATCAAAATGCCAAAGTGCATGCATTGTATTTACCTGAAGGCGAAGCTATTAAGCGCTTAATAAATGATTCCTGCAAAGTGGTGGTAATGTGTCGCGATTTAACTGTTAATGAACGCAAAACATTCGAACAGGCAAATATTTTCCCAATATCTACTAAGATAGCTGAAGATGCCATCGCTTTTGTAGTTAATAATGAGAATACTGACACTACAATGACTGTTGAAAAAATGAAATCCATTTTGCTTGGCATCGATTCCCTATGGAAACAAATTAATGCTCAATCCCAACTTGGGAAAATTAATATTGTATTTGATAACAATGGCTCCGCAAACACAAGCTACATAAAGGATACATTACTTCTTGGGAAACCATTTTCAAAAAATGCATTTGCTGTGAAATCAAATCCCGAAGTAATAGAGTATGTGAGCACCCATAAAAATGCAATCGGAGTATTAAGTGTTAACTGGATCAGTGATAGTGATGATACCTTAACGGTAAGTTTTTTAAAAAAAATAAAAGTTCTTTCCATAGCAAAAGACAGTACTTCCATAGCTGTAAAGCCTTATCAGGCCTACATAAAAACAAAAGAGTACCCTCTTACAAGAAGTGTTGATATGATTAACAGACAAACCCGTGCAGGTCTTGGTATGGGATTTGTATCCTTTGTGGCTGGAGAAAAAGGGCAGATAATGATTTTAAAGGCAGGATTAATTCCAGCCATTGCTCCGGTAAGGCTTATTGAGGTCAATACAAAATAAAATTATGAGGTTGCATTTAACAAGTAAAAGAAAAATTTACAAAACTGAAATGGTTGTTTTTAACACACAGATTCGTAAATTCGTGCCCATTCGTTACCAGTAACCATTTAATATGAAATTTTAATTAGAAACACATATATGAAAATCACTAAATACTTTTTTATTTCTTCCTTTATTGCAGTTACTTCTTTGTCGGCACAAACATTAACTGATGCGATAAAACAAACCACTAATGAACAGTTTGAAAGAGCTGATGCTTCCTTTACAACGCTGCTTTCAAATCAGGCAAGTAATGGTGATCTTTATTTTTATTACGGTGAAAACTTTTTTAAAAATGGGAAAATTGAAATGGCAAAAGCTATATTTCAAAAAGGAGCTGATGTAAATGCAACCAACCCTCTTCCATATGTTGGTTTAGGAAAAGTGGATTGGCACCAAATGAAACCTGCAGATGCGAAAGCAAATTTTTACAAAGCAACAACTTTAGCTGCTGGAAAAAATGCAACGGTTTTAATAAAAATTGCTGAAGTATTTATTAGTGAAGAAACAAAAGATTTTGCTGAGGCGAATAAATTACTTGATCAGGCACAAAAACTGGAGCCAAAAAATCCGGAGATATTTCTTTTAAAAGGTGATGCTGTATTAGAGCAGAATAATGATGGGTCTAAAGCGATTGCATTTTATGAAGAAGCTGCCAAGCTGGATCCGAAATCTGTAACAGCAATTTTGCGTATAGGAAAACTTTGGAATCGCTCAAAAAATTATACTGCTGCTCTGGAGTCATACAAAAAAGCAAGCTTGATCGATTCTTCCTTTGCACCCGCTTACCGCGAAATGGCGGAGATTTATTTTAGAGCGGGACAGTATAATAATGCGGTAGCAAAATACAAACGGTTCTTGGAAATTAATAACGACTGTGCTGCTCGTGCCCGTTATGCAGGCTTTTTATTGGAAGCTAAACATTATACCGAATCAATTGAAGCGGCCAAAGAAGCTTTAAAATGTGATTCTAACAATGTTTATTTATACCGTTATCTTTCATATTCTTTTTATGAGGCAACACCACCCGATTATATATCAGGTTTGGCAAGCAGCAATTCATTCTTTTCAAAAGCAAATGGCGATACAAAAATTATCCCTCAGGACTATGAATACCAGGCAAAACTATTGTCCAAAAACGGGCAGGATTCATTGGCGCTGCTTAGTTTTACCAAAGCAATGGAATTACAACCTGAAAAAATAGAATTGAATGGTGATATTGCCACTATCTATATGAAAATGAGAAAGTATCCGGAAGCGATTACTTTTTTTAATAAAAAAATTGCTGCAAATAAGGCAAACATAAATGATTATTTTGGTTTAGTGCGTGCATATTATTTTTCCAAAGATTTTGTAAATGCGGATTCTGCAACTTCCGAGATGATCCGACTTCAGCCTGATCTGGCTTTGGGATATTTATGGAAATCAAAAGTGAAGGTTCAGCAGGATCTTAAAAATGAAAAATGGTTGGCTAAATCGTCTTATGAACAGTACCTCACTAAAGTAAAACCTGAGGAGAATAAAAAGGATTTAATTGAAGCATATACATACATGGGTGTATATCTGCTAAATATGAAAGATTTTTGTGCTGCAAAAATTCAATTTAAAAAAGTACTGGACGTGGATCCTTCAAATCTAAACGCTAAAAAGTTTTTGGAAAGTCCCGAATCAAAAAAATGCCCCTAGGCATTAAGATTTTTTCTGAATATAATTTCCAAATGGATCTATGTTTTTTGAAAATCACATACTCTAAAACGCCACAAATATCCCCATGCCTTTTTATAATAACAAGACCAGTCAGGTTTTAAAACCTGACTGGTCTCCCAGTAGGCACTAAGATGAAGGGCTGGCAATGTGAGTAAGCTCTTAGTGTCTTTTTTAAAGGTAAGCTGTGCTTACCACACATAGTACAACATTATAGTAAAAACGTCAGGTTAACAGCTTGGCGTTTTTTTATGAGATTTATTTGGATGCATTAATAGCAATAATTTTTCTAACCCTGTTCAGTATGGCGTGTTAAAAAATTAATAAAAAAATAATCGTTTGGCCTAGCCCCCTGCTATGTCCAATTTAACAGGGATTCCCGTCTGTCACCCATTATATAAAAGTCATACAATCTGATAGGTTTTCAAAAATCTGTTAGGCTAAACAGCCTGTTTAAACTAAAATTATTGGATTAATTTGTAACAAGTGTTGATATCAAATAATTTTAAAACAAAAAAAACGTCCCGCAATATTTACGGGACGCTTTTTAATAAATTAAAATCTCAAAAAAAATTACCAGATCTCAGCTCTTTCAGCTTTCGGGCGGTACATTTTATCTCCTTCTTTTACTCCAAATGCATCATAGAACTCTTGCATATTGCTTGGTGCACCGTTTGCACGGAAGTTACCCGGTGAATGCGGATTAGTTTGTAACATGTTCTTTAAATACTCGGGACGCATGTTAATTCTCCAACCTTGTGCCCACGACATAAAGAAACGTTGCTCAGCAGTATACCCATCAATTTTTTCAGGAACAGGTTTACCTTCCAACGATTTTTTTAATGCATAATACGAAATTGTTAAACCTCCGAGATCAGCAATGTTTTCGCCCAAAGTAAGTTCCCCTTTTACATGCAGGTCATCAACAGCAACATAATCATTAAATTGTTTTACAAGCATATCTGTTTTTACCTTAAATCGTTCCAGATCTTCTTTGGTCCACCAGTTTTTTAAATTACCATCTGCATCATACTGCGCACCTTGATCATCAAAACCGTGTGTTAATTCGTGACCAATAATTGCACCCATACACCCATAATTTACTGCATCGTCAGCTTCAGGATTAAAAAACACCGGTTGCATAATTCCGGCAGGGAAAACAATTTCGTTCATGGATGGGTTATAATAAGCATTGATTGTTGGCGCAGTCATACCCCACTCAGCACGGTCAATAGGCTTGCCTAACTTGTTTATCATTTCTTTAAACGAATAAGTATTTGCACGCATAAAGTTTTGTACATAAGAGTCACGTTTGATGTCCAATGAAGAATAGTCTTTCCATTTATCAGGGTAACCAAATTTTTTCATCACTTTATCCAACTTGGTCTGTGCTTGTTTTTTTGTTTCTTCACCCATCCAATCACGGCTATTGATACGCACTCTATAAGCAGCAATTAGGTTTTCAACCATTTCAGCTACACGTTTTTTACTGTCTTCCGAAAAATGTTTTTCAACAAATAATTGTCCCAAAGCATCACCCAAAGAACCATCTGTAGCTTCCAAAGCACGTTTCCAACGAAGTTTTAAAGCAGGAGTTCCCATTAAAATGGTTCCATTAAATTTAAAGTCTTCATTCACAAAATCATCGCTTAATTTATCAGCAGTTTGATCAATTAATGTCCAGCGTAAATATGTTTTCCAATCACTGATGGAAACCTTATCAATAGAACGGTAAATTTCCTGGAAAAACGCAGGCTGACAAACAATTACATCAGTAAGCTCGGTCACACCCACTCCACTTAAATAGGTTACCCAGTTTATATTTGGAGTTAATTTAGCTAATTCAGTAAATGTTTTTTTATTGTATTGTGCTTCCGGGTCGCGTAATTCAATATTTGTCATGGAGGCTTTTGCTAAATTGGTTTCAATTCCAAAAATAGTTTTAGCGTTTTTCTCTGCAACATCTTCTTTGTCGCCCAATAACTTAAACATATTAGCAACGTGTTCCAGGTATGCTTTTTGGATACCTAAGGTGCGTTCATCCGTGTTAGTATAATAATCTCTATCAGGTAAACTAATGCCACCTTGATACAATTGAGGTATGTATAAGGTATTAACTTTAGGGTCCTGGCCAACATATCCTATAAATAAAGCAGAAACTCCAACAGTATGAAGATGAGCAATTGCTTTGATCAGATCATCTTTAGTAGCAATTTTTTCAATCGCATCAAATTCGTCTTTTAAAGGACTTGCTCCATCAGCATTTAGTTTTATAGAATCCATAGCCAGTGAATAAAAGTCACCGATCTTTTGAGCATTACTTCCTTGTGCTGCAGCCTTATCAGCAACGGCACCTTCTAAAATAACTTTAAGCTTAGCTGTGTTTTTTTCATTCAATTCATTAAAGCTGCCCCAGCGGCTTTCAGATGCAGGAATAGGATTGTTTTTAAGCCAGTTACCATCCACAAATTGATAAAAATCATCTGTTGGTTTTACAGTGTTATCCATGTTCTCCATGTTGAAACCGGCATTTAATACGGAGCCTTCTTCTTTTTTAACACTGCTTTGGCAGGATACAAGTGCAATAGCGGTTGCGATGCACGAAAATTTTAAAATTTGTTTGTTCATGTCTTTTTTAATTTGAATAGCGAATTTACCAAAAATCAGTAACATGACAAAATGGTTTTTGGAAAAAAAACAAACCTCAAGGGCTTCTGCAAAACGAGGAGGTGTCTCTTTTGAGTTATCTGTTTTGGCTTGTGTCTCGGTTCTCTTTAGGAAGCGCTGATTTATTTGTTATTTTTGTAATCACACAAATTTTATGAATTAAAGAATGCAACAGCTTTCGATTGTTATTATAACCTTTAACGAAGAAAAAAATATTGCACGTTGCCTGGAATCAATACAAGGTGTTGGTGATGATATTGTTGTAGTAGATTCGTTTTCAACGGACAGAACTGAAGAAATTTGTAAAACGAATGGTGTACGATTTATTCAGCATAAATTTGATGGACACATCGAACAAAAAAACTGGGCGGTCACACAAGCAAAATACCCTCATGTATTATCTCTTGATGCCGATGAGGCCTTGGACGAACAGTTAAAAAAAGAGATCATAGAAATAAAAAATAATTGGCAATACGATGGTTATTATATGAACCGTTTAACCAATTACTG
>JAZKBX010000223.1:0-3926 GCA_040388455.1 Bacteroidota bacterium | reverse complement strand
ATGGTATTGCCAGACAAAGTTATTTATTGAATGCCGAACAAGGTGATGGTGGCCCTGATGATTTTATTCATACCCAAAATTTTGCTTTAATAGATAAAGACAAAAGAATTCGAGGATTTTATGATGGAATTGATTCAACCGAGATGAATCAGTTAATGAAAGATATCGAATTATTATTGGCAGAGTATCATTATAAAGAAAATAAGTAATTCCACAAATTCTTAACAGAAAATCGGTTAAGGATTCTTCTTAAATACAATTAATTTCATTTGGTGGTTTCTGTTGAAGCTAGCTCCGGCTGTGTCATCCCGAACTTTTGTGAGGAATCTCGTTATTATAAAAGATATTGCTAAAACCAAACAAGATCCCTCTTGGCGAAAAAGCCAATCGGGATGACATCGCCTATAAATGCGATTCTTATTCACAATTAGAGATTATGTAGAAATTAAAGGTAATGATAGAATTAATTTTGAATAAAATTTAACCGGCTCTAAGCCATTTTTGATAAATAGGGGTAACTCATATCATTGTTAAAGTCTGTTTTTTTTCATAAATTTGGACTATATAAACTATTGGCATGAGAAATCTTACTTCAGTTATTCTTTTGATAATAAGTTTCTCCACTTCTTCTTTTTCCCAGGTTTATAACCAACTGCAAAAGATCATAGCTTCCGATAGGGCTAGTGGAGATGTTTTTGGTTTTGCCGTATCTGTGAGTGGCAGCTATGCTATTGTGGGTGCTCAATATGAAGCCGAAGATCCTGCGGGTATAAATACGCTTGTATATGCAGGTTCGGCCTATATTTTTGAGAAAGACAATAATGGACATTGGGTTCAAACACAAAAAATTGTTCCTTCTGATAGAACTTCAAATGACTATTTCGGAGGTGCCGTATCTATTAGCGGAAACAGGGCCATTGTGGGGGCTTATGAAAAGAATGCAATTGGTGCAAACTCATTTTCTCATGCTGGTGCTGCCTATATTTTTGAACGTGATGGAAATGGAATCTGGAATGAAGTAAAAAAAATTGTTGCTTCTGATACCGGTGCTACTGATCATTTCGGTTATTCAGTATCCATTAGCGGTGATCATGCTATTGTTGGTTCTCCTATTGATGGTGAAGATGTTACAGGTGGGAATACACTTGCTTCTGCCGGGGCGGCTTATATGTTTGAAAGGGATGGAAACGGCAACTGGAGCCAAACTCAAAAAATTGTACCTGCTGATAGGGCCGGTGCTGATCTTTTTGGAGCTTCTGTATCGATAAGTTCTGATTACGCAATAGTTGGAGCATACCAGGAAGACGAGAATCCTTTGGGTGGAAACACACTCAATAATGCTGGTTCAGCTTATATATTTCAAAGAGACGGGAACAATGTATGGAATCAAACACAAAAAATTGTATCCTCCGATAGAGCCATTACCGATCGTTTTGGAATATCGGTATCCATTAATGGAACTTACCTTGTGGTTGGAGCTTATTTGGAGGATGAAAATGAAACCGGTGGAAGCACGCTCAGTAATGCAGGTTCAGCTTATATTTTTGAGCGGGACGGAAACAACAACTGGGTTCAGGTAAAAAAAATTACCTCTTCCGACAGGGACCCAAATGATAATTTTGGACAGTCCGTAAATATCAAAGGGAATTATGTGATCGTTGGAGCTCAGCATGAAGCTGCTGATGTACAAGGTGGAAATATTTTTACTTCCGCAGGAGCAGCTTATATCTTCAAAAGAAACGGGAACGGAAATTGGAATCAAACACAAAAAATTGTAGCTTCAGATCGGGCAAACAGTGATTATTTTGGTTTTTCTGTAGCCATCAGCGCGGATTATGCTTTTGTGGGTGCTTATCTCGAAGATGAAAATTTAACAGGTGGAAACTCTCTTAATGGTGCCGGATCTTCTTATATTTTTGAAGCTTGTCAGTCAACAAGTTCAACGATCAATAAAACAGTTTGCAGCGAATATACATCACCCAGCGGAATTCACACCTGGGAAATTACGGGTACCTATATGGATACTATTCCTAATGCAACAGGCTGCGATAGTGTAATAACCATTCACCTTACAATAAACAATTCCTCTTCCTCAATATACCCAATAGTTTGCGACAGCTATACTTCCCCCAGCGGGAATTATACATGGACAAGTACAGGCGTTTATAATGATATTATCCCAAGTTTCCTTGGTTGCGACAGCATAATAGCAATATACCTGACAGTCAACAATTCAAGCGCAACAATTAACGTATCAGTTTGCGACAGCTACACTTCACCAAGTGGAAAATATATATGGACAAGTGCTAATACTTATTTGGATACCATTCCAAATGCTCAAAGCTGCGATAGCATAATAACCATAAACCTTATCATTAGCAGTTCCAGTTCAACTATTAACCGAACAGTTTGTAATAGTTACACTTCACCAAGTGGCAATTATGTATGGACAGTTTCTAACACTTATATGGATACTATACCAAATGCAAAAAGCTGTGATAGCGTAATAACAATTCACCTCACTATTAATACACTTCCAACAAGCTCAACAATGAATCATACAGCTTGTATCAGTTATATTTCTCCAAGCGGAAAATATAACTGGACTGCTGCCGGTACTTATTTGGATACCATCCCAAACACTGAAGGCTGCGATAGTATAATAACTATCAACCTGACTATTAATACTATTTCTACAAGCTCAACCATGAACCAAACAGTTTGTAACAGTTATACTTCACCAAGCGGAAACAATATATGGACAAGTTCTGATACCTACTTGGATACTATTCCAAATGCGGCAGGCTGCGACAGTGTAATTACCATTAATTTATTAGTTAACAGTACTCATTCAACAATAAGCGAAACCACTTGTTCCGGTTACACTTCACCAAGTGGAAATCATACATGGGCAAGTTCCGGCATTTACATGGATACTATTCCCAATGCAGCAGCTTGCGATAGCATCATAACAATTGATCTAACGATCAGTAATTCGGGCTCAATGTTATATCAAACAGTATGCAACAGTTATACTTCACCAAGTGGAAATTACACCTGGACAAGTTCAAATATTTATTATGATACCATTCCAAACGCAGTAGGTTGCGATAGTGTGATCGTTATTCACCTTACGGTCAATACAGTTTCAACAGGGCCACTGATAAACCAAACAGCTTGCAATAGCTTTACTTCACCCAGCGGGAATTTTACATGGACAAGTTCAAATACTTACTATGATACTATTCCAAATTCGCATGGTTGCGATAGTTTGTTGGTGATTGATCTCACAATTAATAATGTGGATGTATTAGTTAGCCAAAATGGAACTACATTGACTTCAAACATTTCAGGAGATTCTTACCAATGGCTTAATTGTGATAATGGAAATTCGATCATCCCTGGAGAAGTCAGCCAGTATTATACTGCTACAACAAACGGTAACTACGCAGTAGTTTTAACAGAAAACGGATGTACAGATACATCTATCTGTTATACTGTTGTATCTGCTGAAGTATTGGAAAATACAGTTGAAAATGGAATGTCAATTTTTCCCAACCCTGCAAATACAGCCCTAACCATTTCATTCGAACTATTGAACAATGAAAATAGTGTGATTGAATTAATCAGTGGCAAAGGGCAAATTGTATATTCACAAACAGTGGAAAATTCTGCTTTAGGCAATTATAATTTAGAAATTAAAACCGATGATTTGGCAAATGGAATCTACTTTATTGTAATTCAAAATGGCAGTAAACAACTTAACAGTAAAATAATTATTGACAAGTGATCACGGGGAAATCTGTTGCTCAAGTGAAAAAAATTGTAATCACAACGTAACCTGCACCATGATAAAAATCACAGAAAGTGATCCGATATTTTACTACTTTTAAACAAAATTATAAATTATGGAATTTGTTGATTAT
>JAZKBX010000222.1:12465-16697 GCA_040388455.1 Bacteroidota bacterium | reverse complement strand
ATGCTCGAACAGGAAAATAAATTGATCAAAACGTTCGAAACCTGGAAAGGAAGCCGCGAACAGGTGGATGATCTATTAGTGATCGGAATTAGAATTTAAACACCAGCTTTCAGCTCTTTCAATTGTCTATCCAATATTTCCAATCCTGCCATAAACGAATGAGGATTATATCCCAGATCATGCTTTGCCTTATCAATTATAAAACCCGTGAATGGCGGACGCTTTGCTGCCTGATTTAAAGTATCCGATTTAGATGGAGTAATTAATGACTTGTCCAGTTTGAAATAATCTGCTACTTTATAAACCAATTCTAAAATACTCATTGTTTCTTGCCCTGATAAATGATAAATACCTGTTGCGCCTTTATCAGCGATCAAAATACATCCATCAGCTAAATCCTCTGCAAGTGTTGGTGAACGGAATTGATCATCCACTACATTTATTTTTTGTCCTTTAGTTAATGCGTCTTTAGCCCATAATACAATATTTGTGCGGCTCATGTTATCAACTATTCCGTAAATAATAATAGTACGGGCAATGGCCCATTTTATCTTACTTTTTTGAACTATTTTTTCGGATTCAAGTTTTGATTCTGCATAATAACTTTGGGGATTGGGTACGTCTGTTTCCAAATATTCGGATCCTTTTTTACCATCAAAAATAAAGTCAGTTGATAGATGAATTAAGTGCGGACTATTTTCTTTTCCGTTAGTAGAGGGGGAGGTTATGAGCGTGATTGCATCAATGATATTCTGTACCGCGGTAACATTTAGTGCCCAACATTCATCACGCTTGGTTTCGCAAGCATCAACGTTTGTCATTGCAGCAGTATTTATTACTACATCGGGTTTATACTTTGTGAAAATTCTTTCTACTTCTGCTTTGTTAGTAATATCAAGAGATTCGTAAGTGTAATCCTCTTTTTTTACCAATCTGTTTGCACCAAAAGAAGTTGCAATTACTTGAACATCGCTACGCTTTATTAAATTGTAAACAAGTTTTTGACCAAGTAGGCCATTACTTCCGGTAATTAAAATTTTTTTCATGAAGGGGGTATGAAATTCGCTAGACAAACAATTCTTTTAATTTAATAATTTGCTCAGTAGTGCCCAATACAAATAATTTTGCATCAGGGATAATCTTTGTATCAGCACTTGGATTAATAATATATTCACCCTGGGCTGTTTTAAACCCGATAATATTTGCACCTGATCTGTTTCTTATTTCAAGGTCACGAATGGTTTTATTTTGATATTCTCCAGATAAATTGGCGAAGGTTATTTCTTCCAAACGAATATTATCTCCACCTTGCCCTGTAATATAATCAACAAATTCTATTACATCCGGTTTCATAACTAAGGAAGCCATGTGTGCACCACCAAGCTTATCCGGCATTATTACATTATTTGCCCCTGCAATTTTTAATTTTTTATCAGAATTATCCTCCGATGCACGGCTGATTATAGTTAAATCGGGGTTTAAAGCCCGTGCTGAAAGAACGATAAATAAATTGTCGGCATCCACGGGTAATGTTGTTATTAAAGCCTTTGCTCTTAATATTCCGGCTTTCATTAATACCTCATCTATTGTGGCATCTCCTTCAAGTACTAAATCAGAATATTTATGATTGATAGATCCCACAATATCCTTATTTTGTTCAAGAACAACAAAACGGGTATCATGTTTTTTTAACACATGTGCAGCCTGGCGCCCATTACGGCCATAGCCGCATATAATTACATGATTGTCTAATTTATCTATAGCTGTCAACAGTTTATATTTATTATAATATTGTTTAAATTCTCCATCAAGCACATATCTTGAGATAGATGAAACTGCGAAAGCAAATGTACCAAAACTTGTGATAATTAAAAATGATGTAAACACTTTTCCGTTGTCACTCAATGGATGTACTTCCTGAAAGCCAACGGTAGCAACAGTAATAATGGTCATATAAAAGGCATCCAGGAAATTATATCCTTCAATCCCTATAAACCCTCCAATGCCGGCACAAATGATCAAAACAAAAAATGCGAGCGAAAAGTAAATCTTAGAAAAATGGCGGAAAGGAAACAAAATATGCGAATATTAAATTATTTATTTTTTGAATTGTTGGTTACCGGCAACGAATCTTTCAAATTTGCTAAACTTGAGTTTATTATTTTTTAATGTGGAGTTTCGTAATTTCGTTCTTTATCGTTAGTGTATACTTTATAAGTCCCAAACGCTTCTGCGCTTACTGCGCCATGGTTTAAAGTATTTTTTATGCTCTAAAATAAATACCATAATAAAGTATATGATAATAGGTGAGCCTACAGTGAAAAATGAAAGATAAATAAAATACATACGAATATTGGTAGTACTGATGCCAAGTTTTTTTCCCCACCATTCACAAACACCAAATGCCTGTACTTCAAACCAATTTTGAATTCTTTTAACCATTATTTATATTTTTATCCGGAAACTAAATTAAGCGTTTTTTAACAAATAATTACCAATATTACAACTTAAACATTTTTTATGGCTGCAATATTCATTTTTTAACTGCAACAAGGCTTGGGTTGAATAGGCAGTTTTAACAGATAGTTTCAACGCATCCCACTTATTAATTATTGAATTGTGTTCGCCAGCTGTTTGTTCTAAAAATTGCAATGCACGCTCCACATACTTTACTTCATTTTTTTGTTTGCCATACACAAATAAAAATGGAACAACTGTATTGATGATAATGTTATTTACAGAATCATCTCCTAAATGTTTTTTTGCAAGAGTTGAGGTTTTATCAAAAACGAAATGAGTATGCCAATAGTCCGAAACATCTACATTCATTAGTTTTTTTATGTCCTGGCAATTTTCTGTCTCAATTATTTTGGAAAATAAATGGGTTGAATTAAAAATCAAATTTGCAAATTGTGCAATGCGGATAGTTGGAAAATTAACCGGCCGTAAACGTAAAAATTTCCAAAGGTGGGCATCAATAGAATGCAATTTTAATTTCTGTTTTAGAAAAACATATTCATTCTGTAAAGCTTGTAAATATTTATCTTCGAGATGTTCATCCAATAAACCAGCCTGGCCAAATAGCATTGCTTCGATCTGAAGTAAACTGTTTTTATGTTTTGCAAGAAAAAGGGAAGGAAGTGATTTGGCTAACAATTCAAAAGGTTCTGCGTTTGTTTTAAAACCGAAATTACGTGCCAGATGTTGATAAAATGTTTCTTCCCAGTTATTATTATTTATTTTTAAACTATCAATAATGGATGTAGATTTGCGTTCCAGGCGTTCCAACAGCAATTTATCAAGAGTGTTGTTAATAATTAATTGAGGTACGGCACTGATCTGTTTTTCGCAGGGGATCCAATCGCTGTTAGATTTTAAAAGCAAATAATTTTGAATTATTTGTTTTTCAATTTTTTCCTTTAATTCGAGTGTTGGAATTGTTTCTCCCGAAGCCCTGTAAATCGGCTCATCGGCATTATATACTATATGTAAAATGATGTTATCGTATGCTTTATCATGTTGATGTAAATGTTTTTTCCAATCACTGGCATTTAAATGGATCTCTACATTGCCGGCCCACAAGGTATTTCCAATTTTTAGTTGAGCGTTAAAAAAGTCGGGGCCTGCATCGAAATTATGATTCCCAACTTTCACAATTTCTATGCTCTCTCCTGAAGTGGATAGCAAATTCAATTGATTAAACAATCTAAATTTCCAGATATGATGTAGGAATTCTTCTTTCATTTGGGGTGTTTGAATAAAATATCCTTCAGAAATAGTAATTACGAAGATACAATTTTTTATAATTTATAAAAATTGGTTCAATTCAATGAATTTAATACAGAAAAATCAAACGGAGTCCAAAAGCTTGTTTGTATACCTGCCTTTTTTAAACCTTCTCCAACCCAAACGTTGCATGTTTTTAAAAAGCTAAAAGTTCCGTTAGCTTCGTAGAAGCAATCGTATTGTGAGTAACCGGGATGCTTGATGGGGATAAATTTACCGGAATTGTCTGTTTTAAAAGTACCATTGATATAATTAATTAATGTCAGGTACTCCATTTTCGATATCATTAAGCGTTTACAAAGATCACTTTCGCCTGGTTTGGTTTGAATATAATTAATATGCATGGCTCCATTGCCCATAAAGAAGATTGCTTTAAGAGCTGTTGCAAGTGTAAGATCGGCCCATGTGGGAGTATTCATGTAAAAATCTTTATCGCCCCAGCCAAA
>JAZKBX010000222.1:4932-12365 GCA_040388455.1 Bacteroidota bacterium | reverse complement strand
GAATTGATATACGAAGTTATAAATATGGATTTCAAAAAACTATGATAAGTATAATGAGTTTAAAAGATTTTTTTTATTCTTGAGGGTAACTTGTTGATAGAAATTAAAACGTAATATTCAATGAAAGACCGGTTGTGTAATTTTTTGCATTAGCTATATTCAACAACGTTGGTTGAATGTGGAATGATAGATCATCACCAACATCAAAAGTAAACATGTGTGCATCAACACTTGCATCAACAATATTCATCACATATAATATTGTAAAGCCTATCACAGATAAATTACGAAAACGCTTGTAATATTGTTGCAGGGTATTCAAATTGTCATCCGAATATCTTGGATAATTATCAATCGTTAAAGAATCTCCATCAATTCGGAATTTATATGCTTCAATATATTTGCTGTATTTTTTTTGATTTTCATTGATCGAATAGGCTAGTCCTCCCAACCCTGCATAAATAATAGGCACCTTCCAATATTTTTTATTGTAAACCTGCCCAAGGCCAGGTATAATGGTAGACATTAAAGCAGATGTTTTTGGTGAATGGTAGGCTGTTACGGTTTTGGGTTTGACTTTTGTCTGCCCGAGCGAATCCCCTTCTGAATTACCATCCTGAAGTGGTTTTGATGGGCTTACAATTTTCGAGTTTTTGGAATTTATAACAGTATCCTTTACTTGCGCATAGTTTGATGCTGTGGATAAAAGTAAAAAAGAGAGCGCAAAAGCAAATTGAAGCAATCTGTTTTTTAAAGAATATGTTTTTTTTAAAACAACTATCTTTTGCGTAATCGCACCAATTGGATCAAAAAGCCAGAGTCCCTTTGTCCTGTTCGAATCAGAGAGTAGTGAAAAATTAAGCATCTAACAGATCAAGAATACGTTTTAGATCATTATCTGATTTAAAAGGAATAACAATTTTCCCTTTTCCATTAACTTCTCTACTAATACCCACTTTGGTATTAAATACAGCACGAAGATCTTCTACCACTTTTAATTGTTCAAATGATAAATTCCCTTTTGTTGATTTTTTAGCAGAAGCACTATTAGTTGAGGTTGCCGCTGATTCTGTTTTTGCTCCACGAGCTAAGTCTTCAACTTCACGCACCGATAGATTGTTCAACACAATTTGATTATAAATATCTAATTGTCTGTCTGTATTTTCAATATTGATCAATGCACGAGCGTGTCCCATTGATATATCATTGTTCCTTATCGCTAATTGAATTTCGATAGGTAACTTTAATAAACGTAAATAGTTGGTGATCGTTGAACGTTGTTTGCTTACTTTTTGTGAAAGTTGTTCTTGTGTTAAAGAGCATTCATCAATAAGTCGTTTGTAGCTTATTGCAACCTCAATAGGATCAAGGTTTTCACGTTGAATGTTTTCCACTAATGCCATTTCAAGCATAGCCTGATCGTTGGCAATACGTATATAGGCAGGTACAGTTGTTAATCCGGCTATCTGCGATGCGCGAAAACGTCTTTCGCCTGAAATTAACTGATATCTGTCATATCCTAATTTGCGAACGGTGATTGGCTGAATAATGCCGTGCTCCTTAATGGAGGAGGCCAATTCATTAAGTGCATCTTCTTCAAAGTTAGTACGAGGTTGAAATGGATTTGTTTCAATGCTTGCAATTTCAATGTTTGCTATAGCACCTACCACTTTTCCTTCACCTTCCAATTTATTATTGCTGGTGATATCGGTTTTCGAATTTTCCAACAATGCGCTTAATCCTCTGCCTAATGCGTTTCTTTTTACTGACATTTTTTCTTAATTTGGTGATTTGGTGATTTGAAAATTAAATTAGCACATTTTCAAA
The DNA here is from genome assembly GCA_040388455.1 of Bacteroidota bacterium. GTDB lineage: Bacteria > Bacteroidota > Bacteroidia > 2-12-FULL-35-15 > 2-12-FULL-35-15 > 2-12-FULL-35-15. The sequence goes on along the minus strand of JAZKBX010000222.1, from coordinate 10,538 downwards.
TTATCAAATCAAATTAGTTTTCTTCTTCTACTTTAATAATTTTTTCTGCATCATTTAACCGTGTAAGCCCATTTTTTTGAAGTACTTCACGTGCTAAATTCAAATAATTTACAGAAGCTTTTCCACTTGCATCGTGCATAATAATGCTCTGTCCGAAACTAGGTGCTTCTCCTAATTTAGTATTACGTTGAATAATGGTGTCGAATACCATTTGTTGAAAATGGGTTTTTACTTCTTCTACAACCTGGTTACTCAGGCGTAAACGCATATCATACATAGTCAATAAAATACCTTCAATTGCTAATTCAGGATTAAGGCGGGATTGAACGATTTTAATGGTATTTAACAATTTCCCTAAACCTTCTAAAGCAAAATATTCACATTGCACAGGAATTAAAACCGAATCAGCTGCAGAAAGTGCATTGATTGTAATTAAACCCAGTGATGGTGAACAATCGATAATGATAAAATCATAATCATTTTTGATCTTTTCCAAAGCCATTTTCATCATTTTTTCGCGCTGTGGAAGATTGATCATTTCAATTTCGGCACCAACTAAATCGATGTGAGCAGGCAAAAGAAACAGGTTAGGTGTTTCCGTTTGAAGTATAGTATCTTTTGGATCAACGCCATCGATAATACATTCGTAAATACCTGTTTTTATATTACGAGGATCAAATCCTACCCCTGAGGTAGAATTTGCCTGGGGATCAGCATCAATCAAAAGTGTTTTAAATTCCAGAACAGCCAAACTTGCTGCAAGGTTAATAGCTGTTGTTGTTTTTCCAACTCCACCTTTCTGATTTGCTATTGCTATTATTTTTCCCATTTGTTGATTTAGAGATTTAGTGATTTCGTGATTTAGCGATTTAGTAATTTGATGATTTGTTAACTCTCCAATTCTCTATTTCTCTAATTTTTAAAATTATATATTATCTGTTGATCGTATCCAAAGCTCCACTTGTTATTGATTTACTTTCTCCAATATCAAATAAAATCAGTTCATTCCCGGCATGCATGAATTTTTTAACAGCTTCCTTTTTATCAATTTTGATCATTTCAAAAGTATCATAATGCATACCAATGATCTGGCGGCATTTAATAAATTCGGCAGCGATAATTGCATTGTCAACACCCATTGTATAGTTGTCGCCAATAGGCAGAAAAGCAAAATTAATGGTACGATAAATACCAATAAGTTTCATATCGTATGTAAGGGCCGTATCACCTGCAAAATAAAAGTTGCCTTCAGTTGATTCAATAACAAAGCCCATTGGGCTGCCACCATACGTTCCATCAGGTAAACTGCTGGAATGCGCTGCTGAAACACATTTTACATTCCCAAAATCAAATTTCCATTTACCTCCAATATTCATTGGATGAGTATTATTTATTCCTTGATTATTCAGCCAGGTATGGATTTCAAAGGCACAAACCACCTTAGCTCCGGTACGACTAGCTATACTTATTGCATCAGCAATATGATCATCGTGTCCGTGAGAAATAAGTATATAATCGGCCTTTATAGTTGTTACATCTACACCTTTGGCTAATTCATTTGGACTAATAAAAGGATCAAAAAGCAGGTGTTTACCACCAACCTCTATTCCAAAACATGAATGACCGTAATATGTTATATTCATAATGAAAAAAAATACCTTACTTTGTAGCCTGATTAATTTTCATTAAAAATACAGTTTTTGAGCCGGAAAATGGCTGAAAACTTATTAAGAGTTTTCAAACAGATTTTGTTAATAATATATTTCAATGATAACTATTATTTCGGCTACAAACAGACCAGATAGCAATTCTCTGAAAATTGCCCAGTTGTATTCTCAAATACTAGAAAAACAGGGAGTTAGGTCTGAAATTTTATCTTTGGAAAAGGTTCCTGTTGATATTGCTTTCAATGAATTATTTAGCAGACGTTCCGGGAAATTTCAGGAACTTTTGGATAAATATATTATCCCTTCACAAAAATATGTGATAATTGCCCCCGAATACAATGGGAGTTTCCCTGGGATTTTAAAAACGTTTATCGATGCTATGCATCCCGAATTACTTAGAGGGAAAAAAGTAGCATTAGTAGGTGTTTCCAGCGGTCGTGCAGGAAATTTACGCGGAATGGAGCACTTAACCGGAATTTTACATTATTTAGGATTACATGTTCATCCTAATAAACTGCCTATTTCAAGTGTTTTATCCTTGCTTGATGATAATGGGAATTTAAAAGATGCAAATACCCTTGAAGCCTTGGAAAAACATGCAATCGCCCTTATAAATTATTAATTCTATTGCTTACAAGTTCTCGTCTATCAATTGTTTAACCCTGTTATAAAATCCCTCTTGTTTGGTCTTATCTGGATTTTGTTCATACCACGCATCAATTACTATTCCATTTTTATCTAAAACCAAATTCATAGGATAACCATCCAGAACACAAAAGTTTTCTTCCAACAATTTTTGTTCAATTGTTGTTTGTATCGATTCAAAAGGACCATGTTTTTTTGAAAATTCCCAAAGGGTGTTTTTGTCATTAAATGATATGGCTAAAAATCTCACTTTTTTGTTTTCATAAAGCTGATGCAATTGATTAATGGAAGGTATTTCCGCGATACATGTAGCACAGTTTATAAACCAAAAATGTATAAAAACAACATTGCCTTTTAGCTCTTCAATTGTAAATTTTTCGTCATCCAGTTTTTTTAGTTGTTCGTTTGGAAAAGCACAACCTTTTAGGTTCAAAAGAATTTTATGGTTGATTTCCAATGCAGAATCTATCGAAATAATACCACGGGCTTTTAACTGCTCCCACTCATTATAAGCTCGTTGTTGACAGTCTTTAAAACATTGGCTTTGTGCCTGTATTTTAAAAATACTTGAAATGAGTATAATGATCAGTACTATTTTTATTTTCATAATAAATAATTTACTAAAAACAGCCCGGTCTCATCGTTTATGAGAAAGGGCTGTTTTTAATTAAAAATGAGAGTTTTACGCAAATTTTTTCTCAAATGCCTGCATTACTTCAACCAATGCATTTACACTTTCCAGCGGAAGGGCATTGTATAAAGACGCACGGTATCCACCTACATCACGGTGACCGCGTAAGCCACTTAAATTAGCTTCTTTGGTTAATTTATCAAATTCAACTTCCAATTCAGGTTTGTGCATAATAAAAGTTACATTCATATTTGAACGGTCTTCTTTTGCAGTAGTACCAGTGAACATAGAGTTGCGGTCAATCTCATTATACAAGGTATCTGCTTTTTGCTGATTGATTTTTTCGATCCACGCAATACCACCGTTTTTCTTTAACCATCTCAATGTTAACATGGAAACATAAATAGGGAAAACAGGAGGGGTGTTATACATACTCTCTCCTTTTATGTGTACCTGGTAATCCAGCATTGAAAGCATTTTACGGCCTGTTTTGCCTAAGATGTCTTCACGAATGGCTACCATTGTGGTACCGGCAGGACCCATATTCTTTTGTGCTCCTGCATAGATCAATGCAAAATCATTACCATTTACTTTGCGACTGAAAATATCGCTGCTCATATCACAAACCAATGGTACAGCTGTTTTTGGAAATTCTTTTATCTGGGTACCATAAATAGTATTGTTTGACGTGATGTGCAAATAATCTAAATTAGCCGGTATTTCATAGCCTTTAGGAATATAGCTGAATTTTTTATCTTCCGATGAAGCAACAACTACTGTATTACCAATGATCTTAGCTTCTTTAATAGCTTTGCTTGCCCATACACCTGTATTTATATAGCCTGCCGTGCCATCAGTACGCAGTAAATTGCATGGAGCCATTGCAAACTGTAAACTTGCACCACCACCTAAGAATAAAACCTGGTAACCATCTTTTAGCTCCAGCAATTCTTTTACCAATGCTTTGGATTCATCCATCACGGCTTCAAAATTTTTGCTGCGATGAGAAATTTCAAGTAATGAAAGATTTAGATTATCGAAATTGATACACGCTTCAGCAGCTTGTTGTAATACTTCAGCAGGTAATATCCCAGGACCTGCACTAAAATTGTGAATTTTTGTCATATTAATAGTTGAATTTGTCATCGAGTTTCATTTTATTTAATGCGAAATTAACGATTATTTGAAAGGGAAAAGGAAAAGCAGGAATAATAATTTAGAAGTGTTTTTCTGGAAGAAAACATACTGAGCCTCTACAAAAAAATGAATACCTTTGGCTTTCAGTTCAATCCATATTTAGAAGAGATGTCAGACAGTCCATTACCTGAAAAAATTGTGAGCAAAATGCTTGATACTGATTGGTTCAGCCAATGGTTGGGTATTGAACGTGTTGAAGTCAGGCAAGGTTATTGTGTTTTGCGAATGACCATCCGTAAGGAAATGCTAAATGGTTTTGCGATCGCGCATGGTGGAATCACGTATTCATTGGCTGATAGTGCTTTGGCTTTTGCTTCTAACTCCCATGGAAGAATGAGCGTTTCTGTTGAAACAAGTATTTCACATATTATATCGCTGAAAGAAGGTGATGTAATTACAGCGGTTGCAGAAGAAGTAAGTCTTTCAAATAAAATCGGAATATACCAGGTAACTATAAAAGATCAGAATGGAAAAATAGCAGCTCTTTTTAAGGGCACTGTTTATCGTACAAGTAAAAATTGGTTTTGAGTTAGTACAGATAATGAATTATTACGAATTTACGAATCTGTGTATTTGGAAAATTTATGTTAGAGAAAAAAGATATAATTTATCCGGAATTGAGTTATAAAATCATTGGTTGTTCTTTCGATGTATTTAATTCAATTGGAGGTGGACATAAAGAAATAGTTTATCAGAAAGCGATGTGCATTGCTTTAAAGGACAGAGGATTAATTTATACGGAACAGCTTTATTATCCTGTGAAATTTAATAATATCGTTGTGGCTAAAAATTTTTTTGACTTTTGTGTTGAAGAGAAGATTGTTGTAGAAATTAAATCAGCTGGACGATTTACTAAAGCTAATTATGATCAGGTCTTAAATTATTTGAACGTTTCTAATTTAAAACTAGCCTTACTTATTTCTTTTGGAAACGAGGAGGTTCGATGTAAAAGGGGTAATTAATTTCAAAACTATAAACACAGATTCGTAAATTCGTAATAATTCGTTATCTGTACACAAAAATATACTTATGAAACAAGCATTTATAATTGACGGAATCCGCACTCCTATTGGAAATTTTGGAGGAACATTATCCACTATTCGTACCGATGATTTAGCAGCATTGGTTTTAAAAGAATTAGTAAAGCGAAATGCTAGCATCGATGTAAAACAAATTGGTGATGTGATCATGGGCTGTGCAAACCAAGCTGGTGAAGATAATCGTAATGTGGCTCGTATGGCTTTATTACTTGCAGGTTTGCCATATACTGTTCCCGGTGAAACAGTAAATCGTTTGTGTGCTTCGGGCTTGTCCGCTTCTATGGCTGCAGCACGCAGCATCATGATCGGGGAAACTGATTTGATGATTTCCGGTGGTGTTGAAAACATGACACGCGGCCCTTTGGTAATGTCAAAGGCGGGTTCTGCGTTTGGGCGTGACCAGCAGCTATTTGATTCATCATTTGG
>JAZKBX010000222.1:0-4832 GCA_040388455.1 Bacteroidota bacterium | reverse complement strand
GTAATATGGCTTTGAAACGGGCAGGCTTAACAATCAATGATATTGATATTATTGAATTGAATGAAGCATTTTCAGCACAATCATTAGCGTGTACACGGGCATGGGGTCTGGCAGATAATGATCCACGCATCAATCCGAATGGAGGTGCTATTGCATTAGGTCATCCATTAGGGATGAGTGGTGCACGTATTTTAAATTCCGCAGCAATTGAATTGCAGGAACAAAATAAACGTTATGCGCTTGTGACTATGTGCATAGGTCTTGGGCAGGGCTATGCGGTGATTATTGAAAAATGTTAAAATAATTAGGAATTTAATAAATAAAATAATCTTATTTCATATTTCCAAATGATGCAAAAAATACCTAAAGGAAAATTATTGGTTATTGGAGGCGGTCAGGATCTGAGTAGTAGTAAAAAGAATGCAATAATTGGTAATGAAGGGGTTCTCAAAAGGTTTGAGATCCTCATGGAGCTTATTCCAAAAAAGAAAAATCATGGAAAAAAATATATCGAGATAATTACTTCTGCATCTTCAGAACCGAATGAGGTAACTAAAATCTATTTAAAGGCATTTAAAAAGATCGGGTTTTCTGAAGTTGGGTTTATTTTTGTTGGTTCCAATCTTGAATCACATGATCCCAAATTTATTAAAAGAATCAAGAAGGCCCATGCTGTTTTGTTTAGCGGTGGGGACCAATTCAGACTTACCACAGTATTGGGGGGTACCGATGTTCTTGATGCAGTTCGCCAACGTTATATGGAAGATCCTCATTTTATCCTTGCAGGATCAAGTGCCGGGGCAATGGCTCTTCCTGCACTCATGATTCTTGGAGGTGAAATAAATGAAGCGATTTTGAATATAATGTTAAAGATAAGCTCCGGATTTGGCTTTATTGATCAATGCATTATTGACACTCATTTTATGCAACGTGGAAGATTTGGAAGACTCAGTCAGGCCGTTGTGATGAATGCAGGATATTTAGGTATTGGAATTGGCGAGGAAACAGCTTTGTTAATAACAAAAGGAAATCATGCTGAATGTATTGGTTCCGGGGTAGTTATTATTATTGATGGAAAAGATATAGGACATACAAATATAGCTTATGCAGATGAAGACGAAGCCTTATGTATTGAAAACCTTAGAGTGCATATACTTTCGAATGGAAATGGATTTCTTTTAAATGAGCGCAAATTTATTACTTCAAAAAAAGATCTGAAAAGATTATTAACAATTCAAAATAAAGGGAAAGGAAAAAAGAAAACAAAGGAAAAAAATAGTAAAGAATAAATCCCCTAAATGAAATAATATTCAAAAAAATATGATCTACGAATTCAACGGTTATAAACCTGTCATAAACGAAAGTGCTTTTATTCATCCAAATGCAACCATTACAGGAAATGTAATTATTGGTAAGGATGTGTATATTGGCCCTGGTGCTGCTATTCGTGGTGATTGGGGACAAATAATTATTGAAGATGGTTGCAATGTGCAGGAGAATTGCACAATTCACATGTTTCCGGGAACAACTGTTTTATTGAAAGAAGCAGCACATATTGGTCATGGTGCAATTATACATGGTGGCACAATTGGTAAAAATGTTTTAGTGGGAATGAATTCTGTTGTGATGGATAATGTAGTGATCGGTGATAATTGCATTATTGGTGCATTATGTTTCGTTCCGGCAGATATGATTGTTCCTGAGAGAAAAGTAGTGGTAGGTAATCCTGCAAAAATTGTAAAAGAGGTTAGTGATGAAATGATCAAATGGAAAACCCAGGGAACAAAATTATATCAGCAATTACCTGCTGATTGTAAAGCTACTTTAAAACCCTGCGAGCCTTTAAGGGAAGTAGAAGCAGATAGGCCGAAGCAACAGGATATTTATAGAACATGGAATGAAAGTAAAAATAAATAGGCCGATTTTGCGATCGGAAATTTTAAACTCTAATTAATAAATCAATTCTTTTTAAATGAATTTACACTTACACTTTATCCTTGTTAACTCGGAGTTTAATCAAGGAATTGCCGATGATTTAAATGAAGGACAAGAATCGGAAGACAACATTAAATACTTGTGGGAAGACGAGTTAAAAGTATCGGAACCAATAACTGAATTCAAAATAAAAAATAATGCAATTTATACGTTAGCAGGATATTTTCCGGATGACAAAGAATTTAGTTTTGAAATTTGGGATATGACCATTGTTGATTGTATAACGGAAAGCGGTAAAAATATGATATTTGCGGTTTCGAAAAAGTTATTGAAAAAAACGGAAAAAGTAGTGGATGAAAAAAATGATGAAACGCATTTGTATTTTTATTTGCGAGATGCTCTTCCAATGGAAACCCCAATGGATGGCGTATATATTATCAAGGAGGATTTTCCTAAAGAACTTAAAAACGTAAATAAAGCTTAAAAATAATTTATCCTACTCTACTATAGTAGGAGATCAAATATAAATCTAATGACAAGAGAAGAGCTGTTTTCAACCATTACAAAGAAAAAAAGTTTTCTTTGTGTTGGTTTGGATACCGATATAACTAAAATTCCTTCACATTTGTTGAAAACAGAAGATCCTGTTTTTGAATTCAACAAACAGATCATTGATGCTACCCATGATTTGTGCGTTTCCTACAAACCCAATATGGCTTTTTATGAAACACAAGGTGTAAAAGGTTGGATCAGTCTGGAAAAAACGATCAATTATATTAATCAAAGGCATAAAGATGTTTTTACTATTGCTGATGCAAAGCGCGGTGATATTGGTAACACATCTAAAATGTATGCAAAAGCATTTTTGGAAACATTGAATTTTGATTCGATCACTGTTGCTCCGTATATGGGTGAGGATAGCGTTACACCATTTCTTGAATACAAAAATAAATGGGTGATTCTTCTGGCACTCACATCTAATAAAGGTGCATTTGATTTTCAAACAAGTGAAATTGGATCTATTCTTGAAAAGGGCAGGGGAATGAAATTATTTGAGAAGATAATTGAAACTTCAAAAAAGTGGAGTACTCCTGATAATATGATGTACGTTGTTGGTGCAACAAAGGCAGAAATGCTTCTTGATATCCGCAAAATGATTCCTGATAATTTTTTGTTAGTTCCCGGTGTTGGCGCTCAGGGCGGCAGTTTACACGATGTAGCTAAATATGGTATGAATAAACAATGTGGTTTGTTGGTTAACTCATCACGAGGAATTATTTATGCAAGTTCCGGTGAAAATTTTGCCGAAGTAGCGAGAGAAGAAGCGTTGAAATTGCAGAAAGAAATGGATGTTTTGTTACAAGAGTATTTATAGTTTTTTAATAAAAAATTAATCTCAAAAAAATATTTTACTATGTCCTATTTAATGGTTTGCCTTGGCAACATTTGCCGTTCACCTTTGGCAGAGGGTATTTTACGCGACAAAGCTGAGAAATTAAATCTTGATATCAGTATCGATTCTGCAGGAACATCCAACTATCATATTGGTCAACATCCTGATAACCGCACTGTTTTGAATGCAAAGCAGCATGGAATTGATATTTCTAAATTAAAAGGAAGACAATTTCAAGTGGAGGATTTTGATAAATTCGATACTATTTTTGTAATGGATAGTTCCAATTACTCTGATGTTATTAGCCTTGCCCGCAATGAAAATGATATACGTAAAGTAGAATTGATATTGAACAGGGTTTATCCAAATTCAAATATGGCGGTTCCTGATCCATATTTTGGAGGGGAGCAGGGGTTCGAAACTGTATTTATATTACTTGAAAAAGCATGTGATGCAATTGCTCATTCAATGGAAATTACTAATTAATAATATTTATTTTAAAAAATATAAACGAAGTTCTTTGTTGAATAAAAAAATAAAAATGACTGAAAAAGGAACCCTTTACTTAATACCTACAACACTTGGAATTACTGCTGAAACGGCCGATGTTATGCCTGTTAAAGTAAATCAGATCATCAATACTATTGATGAATATATTGTTGAAAACGAAAAAGCAGCCCGCCATTATTTAAAGAAAATGGGGATCATTAAACCTTTGCAGGAAATTATTTTGCATCCGTTAAATCAGCATACTAACCTTCATGAGATTTCAGGTTATTTAAATTCCATTAATCTTGGAAAAAATATAGGAATCATTTCAGAAGCAGGTTGCCCCGGTGTTGCTGATCCCGGTGCAGATGTGGTAAAGTTAGCCCACGAAAGAAGTATTAAAGTTGTTCCTTTAGTTGGACCATCCTCTATTTTGCTTGCTCTGATGGCGTCTGGATTTAACGGACAAAGTTTTACTTTCCATGGATATTTACCAAAGGAACGCAGCGAACGTATAAAAAAAATAAAAGAATTGGAAAAAATAGCACGAGAAAAAAGTCAAACTCAACTATTTATAGAGACTCCTTATCGCAATATGCATTTATTGGACGACATTTTAACAAATTGTGATAGTAAAACGCCACTTTGTATCGCCTGTGATATAACCCTTCCGACAGAATTTATTAAAACAAAATATGTTTCCAGCTGGAAAAAACAGATACCTGATATTAATAAACGTCCTGCAATTTTCCTGATCTATAAATAAAAAGACTTTATACTTTACATAAGTTAAATCGTTATGGTAAGCAGCCGCACTTTCTCGACAAGCTCGAAATGACCGCGTGCGTTGTAATTTCAAGCTTGTCGAAAAAATTGTGTGTAAGCATTTTAACCCTGAATTTTCGTTGTAAACATTACAATGTATTTTAACTTATATAAAGTCTAAAGAATAGATGTAAAGGGTAATGGTGCAAAAAATAGTTGGTGGATTTAATTAAAAATAATTGTATACTTC
>JAZKBX010000221.1:0-4986 GCA_040388455.1 Bacteroidota bacterium | reverse complement strand
CAAATGCGGTGGAAAATAAATTTAGTGTTTATCCAAATCCTGTAAAAGGAAATACCACAATTGAATACACTATTCTACAGATGACAGAATCAAAAATAACTCTTGAGGTATATTCAATTCTAGGTTTAAAAATCAATACTCTTGTTAACGCAAGTCAGCAGGCAGGTATTTATAAATATAACTTTAACCCTCAAAACAATAATTTGAATTCCGGAGTGTATTTTATTACACTTACCATTGATGGGAAAACTTCAACAAAACGGATTGTTGTAATGGAATAAAATTTTATTATTTAAATGTGCTGATGTGCTAATTTGGAAATGGAATTTTAATTTTCAAATTAGCGCATTTTTTATTATTTTTACTTAAATTAAAGCTTTCCGAAGATTGAATAAATTTAAAATAATATTTCTAAGTATACTTCTCCTTTCGAGCATATTTAATTCTCTTGCTCAAAATTATAATTTCCGAAATTTCACTGTTGAAAATGGATTAGCCCAATCACAAGTATTATCGATGTGCCAGGATAAAAATGGAATTATTTGGTTTGGAACAGTCAATGGAGGTGCTAGTAAATATGATGGTAATAAGTTTACCACCTTTAATGAAAACGATAGTTTAATAAATAACATTGTCTATTCCATAACCGAGCTAAAAAACGGGATACTCCTTTTTGGAACCGCTGGAGGTTTGAGTAGTTTAAATGGAAAAACAGTTACTAACTATACCGAAAAAAATGGATTACCGAATAATGGCGTATACAAAACAATTCAGGATAAAAATGGTACTGTATGGATTGGAACAGGGAAAGGACTTTGTCAATTGGCAGGTAATAAAATCATTCCATTTACTAATGATACCTTACTTAATAAGGCAAGAATTTTTACCATGTATGCTGATAAGAACAACAATGTTTGGTTCGGAACTTTGGGAAATGGACTAATAAAATACAATCTAAATACAAAAACATTTAATTATTTTAATACTTCTAATGGCTTGCAACATGACATCGTAAGAGCTATTAACGAAGACCTGCAAGGAAATATTTATATTGGAACCCAACAGGGAGTCGATATAATTACTCCAATCGGAAAAATAAAAAAAATGGCTATTAAAATTAGCGAAAACCTTTCCTTTACAGGCATTGTTGTTGACAATGGAAACAATATCTGGTTTGCGACAACGAAAGGGGTGTATAAATATAATCAAAGTTCTGCTAAATTTTATACTGAAAAAAACGGATTATCCGGAAACAATATTTATTGTGCATTAATAGACAGGGAAGAAAATATTTGGTTTGGTGTTCATGGTTTTGGTGTATCAAAATTTACTGGTGAAGCTTTTACATCTTATAGTACAAAAGATAGTTTACCTGGAGACATAATTAATTCCATCTTTCAGGATTCCAAAAAAAATATGTGGTTTGGAATAAAAGGATTTGGTGCATGCAAACTGAAAGATGGGAAAATAACAAATTACAAAATGGATGGGACAAATTTAACAAACTCCATAGTTGTTAAAGAAATACAAGCTATCTGTGAAGATAATACCGGCAATATCTATTTTGGAGGACTTTACAAGGGAATGAGCATTTTAAAAGGGGCATCATTTCACAACATGGATGATGAGGATGGGTTACCAGGAAATAATATATTTGCCATTACAAAAGATTATGCTGGCATTATTTGGATTGGAACTGAAAAGGGATTATGCTATTTAAAAGATGGTAAAATTGAAATAATTGAAGTAGTTAATAAATTAAAAACAAAAAGCGGTACTGTACCTATCAATTCAATTTTTGAAGACAAAAATCATAACCTTTGGTTAGGAACAGAAGATGGAGTTATAAAGTATGATCGAAAAACTGTTGTTAAGTACACTAAAAAGAATGGCTTTACAGATAAACGTGTGATTTCAATTACTCAAGGTTCAAATGGATATTTATGGTTTGGCACTGACGAAGGTGTATTTTGTTTTAACCTTACAGATTTTAAAAAGATCGATCAAAATGCCGGACTGGCTTCAAACAGCGTTTATTTTATTGAATTTGACAAGATCAATAATTTATGGGTTGCCACCACCAAAGGGATGGATAGGATCAATGTAACACTTTACAATTCGAACAATAAAATTGAAATACGACATTTTGATAAGGACGATGGCTTACAAGGCATGGAATACAATAGAAATGCGAAATTTAAAGACAACGAAGGTAGTTTATGGTTTGGCACAATTAAAGGTGTTACTGTTTATAATTCAAATTTTGCAAAAATTAATCGCCAGGAAGCATTAACGCGTATTACCGGAATACGTTTGTTTTTTGAAAATGCAGAAAAAGAGTTAAGCCAATACTCAAGTGGCTTAGACAGCCTTGCTTTCTTGCCAAAAAATTTAGTTTTGCCATATACTAAAAATCACATCACATTTGATTTTATCGGAGTTTGTATCACTGACCCTAACAAAGTAAAATATCAATTCAAACTGGAAGGCATTGATAATGATTGGTTCCCTCCTTCATCAAAAACAGAAGCTACCTATTCATCATTACCTCCAGGTGAATATACTTTTCATTTAAAAGCAATGAATAATGATGGTTTATGGAACAAGAAAGATATAACCTACACATTTAGTATTCTCCCACCCTGGTACCAAACCTGGCGATTCAGAACGCTTTCTGGATTTTTAATTATTGGTTCGGTTGTGGGCTTTTTTTATTACAGAACCGCCACTTTACGTAAACGTCAAAAACAATTGGAACAAACTGTTGTAGAAAGAACAGCTGAGGTTGTTTTACAAAAAGATGAAGCAGAAAAACAAAAAGATATAGCAGATAGCCAGCGTGTTATTTCGGAAGAATTACGTGAAATTTCCGAACAGCAAAAACACATTGTTGAGAAAAAGCAAAAAGAAATTGTAGATTCTATTACCTATGCAAAACGTATTCAAACGGCTTTGCTTACCAGTGATGAGTATATAAAAAGTAATTTGCCTGCTGATCATTTTATTTTGTTTAAGCCAAAAGATATTGTAAGTGGTGATTTTTACTGGGCTTTAAGCATTGCCCGTATACCAGGCTGGGATTTGGGTACCAATACAATAAAGCTGTCTAATTCAAGAATCCCAAAAAACACTTTTTATATTGTAACAGCAGATTGTACCGGACATGGTGTGCCGGGAGCCTTTATGAGTATGCTAAATATCTCATTCCTGAACGAAAATATTGTAGATCATGGTATACGCTTGCCACATGATATACTAAATGCGCAACGGAAAGAAATTATAAATGCTCTAAATCCTATTGGAAGTACTGAAGAATCAAAAGATGGTATGGATTGTGTACTTTGCGTTTATGATTTTGATAAGATGCTTTTGCATTTTGCGGGAGCAAATAATCCTTTATGGTTAGTTCGAAATGGAGAATTGAAAGAATACAAGGCTGATAAAATGCCTGTTGGAAAATACACCGAAGCTCCTCCCTCTTTTACCTTACAAACAATAGAGCTGCAAAAAGATGACATTATTTACACATCAACCGATGGCTTTGCCGACCAATTTGGGACTACCGGTAAAAAATTAATGAAAAAAAAATTCAAAGAAGAATTGCTTAAAATTCATACGCAACCAATGAATGAACAAAAGGCTTATCTGAGCAGTTTCTTCAAAAACTGGAAAGGGACTTTGGAACAAGTGGATGATGTTTGTGTGATCGGAATTCGCATTTGATCAAGGAAAACGGTCCCGAATAAGAATATTTAACGATTTTGCAGGCAATCTAAGCTAATTGCTGCTTCTGCATTTTACCACTTCCGGAATATACCTGGTTAACAATGATCCAAACCAGGAATAAAAATACAAGAGCAGACGAACCTGCAAGCGTGTACCACAGAAAACTTTTATAATAAAACAAATAAAGCGAATTGTATAAAGGCAGGAATGCTGCAAACCTAACTATCTCAATAATGTTCACCCATTTTTTGTTTTCCATGATCGCTCCACAATTTAAAACAGACAGTACGATCAATGCAAACATGGTTACTTTATAAAACGCTGATAGTTCATTATAATGATCCATGTAACTAACCAGTCCGAACAAAAGAACAACAAACTGAACAAGTACGTAAACCTGCATATTCAAAGGTACTTTAGTGCGAAATTTCACCGCGCTTAATTGTTCATCCGCTTTTTGGGCAAGCAGCTTACCAAGATATTCAGGACCTCTGAAGGCTAATAAAAACTTTTCTTTCCAACTCTTTAACATTTTAAATCCTTTTAACATATCTCCATAAAAATGAAGATTCGCCCAAACAGGATTCCAGCTGTTTAATGGAATGGTAATACCATATTCAACCTCTTCCTCTTCTTTCTGAAAAGTATTGAACAGCCTGTCCCATACAATAAACACAGCAGCGTAGTTTTTATCCAGATACTTCGGATTAGTGCCATGATGAACGCGATGATGAGAAGGAGAATTAAAAACCCATTCAAATATCCCCAAGGATTTAATATGCTTTGTATGAAGCCAGTATTGATAAAGGGTAGAAAATGCAGCGGCTCCGGCAAAGATCAAGGGATCAAAACCAAGAAGAGGAAGGGGAAGAAAAAGAAAAAAAGCAAGAGCGTTGTGAAACCACGACTGTCTCAAAGCCACCGAGAGATTATATTCCTGACTCTGATGATGCACAATGTGTGAGCCCCAAAAAATGTTCACTTCATGCCCCCAACGATGCGCCCAGTAAAAAATAAAATCATATACCACTAAACAAAGCAGAAATGACAAAATGCTACTTCCGAGTTTGAAGGGTGCATAATTAAAATAAATATATTCATAAAAGCCCAACAACATCAGCTTTAATAAGGTGTTCAAAGCCTGGCTGCCAATACCGATATTGATGTTGGTAAGAGTATCCTCAAAATTGTAAAAATTAGTTTTTTTAAAACGTCCCCAAAGAAATTCAATGATGATACTTCCTAAAAAAAACGGAATGG
>JAZKBX010000220.1:0-10170 GCA_040388455.1 Bacteroidota bacterium | reverse complement strand
ATGGTGGAGCTTCCAGATCTTTAAGAATGGATACGCTTGGTAAAAATTTTTCAAGCCATTTGCTGAGGATGGAAATTGAAATTGAGAATTAAGAAGAAACTCAGTTTTTATTAAAATTCCAATTTTTCTACTAAATTTGAATAAACGTATTAATTCTTAATTACCAAACATGACAACAAATCCTTTTACTGAAGAGCATAACATGCTTAGAGATTCATTCCGTCAATTTGTTGCAAAAGAAATCACACCAAATGTGGATGAATGGGAAAAAAATAAAATTTGTGACCGTGAAGCATTTCGCAAAATGGGTGAGCAAGGTTTTTTTGGAGTAAGTTTTTCAACAGAGTATGGTGGTAGTGGGATGGATCTATGGTCGGCAGTTGTAATAGTAGAAGAATTAACTCAGGCGAATGCAGGCGGTTTGGCCTTGTCATTTTTTGCACATACCTATTTACCATTGCCATTAATTTATGCTTTAGGAACAGAGGAACAAAAGCTCAACTATCTGGTGCCTGCATTAAAAGGTGAAAAAATTGCTGCATTAGGAATTACGGAACCTGGCGCAGGATCGGATGTTGGAGGTATTACTACTTCAGCTAAAGATATGGGTGATCATTACATAGTGAATGGATCCAAAATGTTTATTACCAATGGAACTATGGCTGATTTTATAGTATTGGTTGTAAGAACAGGTGAAGGCCATAATCTAAGTTTACTATTGTTTGAAACTGACACTCCCGGCTTTTCGGCTATCCCCGTCCATAACAAGTTGGGTATGCACACTTCTGATACAGGGCAATTGTTTTTTGAAAATTGTAAAGTGCCTAAATCAGCTCTTATCGGTAAAGAAAATGCAGGGTTCTATTACATCATGAATAATTTTCAGGAAGAACGCCTGATCGCTGCCATTAGTGGAACATCTGCTGCTGAATGGGCTATGGAAAAAGCTAAACAGTATATGAAAGAAAGGGTAGCATTTGGCAGGCCTATTGGAAAACTACAGGTGCTAAGGCATAAATTAGCACAAATGGCTGTAGCTGTTGAAGCTTGCCGCTCCTTTTCATATCGTGCTGTGCATGAGTTTATTGAAAAAGGTCCGGAAGCAGTGGGAATAATTTCTATGGCAAAAGCATATACATCTGAAGAATCTTATAAAATTATTAATGACGCTTTGCAAATTCATGGTGGTTGGGGGTATATGGAAGATTATGGTATAGCACGTGCATTAAGAGATAATCGTCTTTTAACTGTTGGGGCAGGAACCACAGAAATTATGTATGAGATAATCAGCAAAATGATTATTGATGATGTGGAGCATAAACGAAAACTTATTGATGTAAGGTCATAAAAAAATTTGATAATTTGAAAATTTGTCAATTTGAGAATTAAATAAATCAGCTTACAGATAAGCATTACAGCACATCAGCACATTATCAAATTAACACATTATCAAATTTTCAAATTATTACAATGAACAGCATTTTTAAAAATAATTTATTTGCAAATAAAGTAGCATTGATAACCGGTGGCGGAACAGGAATAGGTTTGCGAACGGCCAGAGAATTAGCATCATTAGGAGCCACAGTAATACTTGCCAGCAGAAAAGCCGACAACCTTATTAAAGCAGCCAACATTATAAAAAATGAAGGAGGCAAAGCAATACCCATCGAATGCAATATCAGGGAAGAAGAGAGCATACAAAAATGCGTGGAACAGACCATAAACGAAGCAGGAACAATCGATTTTTTAGTTAACAATGGTGGTGGACAATTCCCTTCAAAAGCCGAATCGATTTCCCGAAAAGGCTGGAATGCTGTGATAGAGACCAATCTCACGGGCACTTTTTTTATGTCGCAGGAAGTTTTTAATAAAGTTTTTATACATAAAGGTGGAGCTATCGTTTCGGTGATCGCCAATATGCGAAACGGATTTCCGATGTTATCACATACCGGTGCGGCAAGAGCAGGCGTTGAGAATTTGACGAAAAGTTTAGCAAATGAATGGGGCAAATACGGAGTACGGATAAATGCCATTGCTCCGGGTACAATAGATTCCAGTGGTTTGAATAACTATGCTCCTGAATTTCGTCAACACCTTTATACCAATATTATTAAAAATAATCAAACCTACCGCTTAGGTACAGAGGCAGAAATTGCGGCTTCAATTTTATTTTTGCTTTCCCCGGCTGCAAGCTATATCACAGGAATAACACTGGCTGTTGATGGTGGAGAATCCATTTATTCCCCTTTGGCACCTCCTGTTCAAAATGATAAACACCCACCATTCACTGATGATATTTAAAAGTCAGAGATTCTTGTAATTCAAAGTTGAGAAAAAAATCATATAAAGTTCCGGTTTTTTTGTTTATCTTTCTTCTCTATACATGCCATTGATAAATGCAACTTTTATAGCCGTTTTGATGTCTATAAAGAAAAGGTAATTGTTTAAACCGGGTGCGATGTTAAAAAAAACTGTACTTATTCTGCTAACCTTTGTTAGTTCTGTGTATGCGGGATTCGGGCAGGAGATATGTAACAATGGTATTGATGATGATGGCGATGGCTTAATAGATTGTTATGACCCACAATGTAATGGTAATCCCGACTGTTCTGATTTTTTTTATGGAAAGCCTGCTCTAAGTTGCACAACCAATCCTACAAATCCGGCTTTTAGTTTAAATACCATCTGGCAATCCCCAATGGATGTATCCACCCGTTCCACAATGATGGTAGGTGATATGGACGGTGACGGAACTCCGGAAGTTGTTTGTCACCAAAGTGGTGTTAATGAACTGTTTATTTTAGATGGTCAAACAGGTGCTCTCGAGGTTACCGTTAATTGTCCGGCTATTCTTGATCATGCAGATGCTATTGCAATTGGGGATACCGATGACGATGGACTTGGAGAAATTTATGTGGTTACCAGTGATGCTTTTTTAAGATGCTTCGAAAATGACGGAACCGCTAAAGTGGGTTTTACCCCTGTAAATATTGGTACTACTGCTGAGTCCCTTCCCTCCATAGCTGATTTTGACTATGATGGGATCCCTGAAATTTATATTAATAATGCTATTTACCATTCGTTAACAGGTGCTTTAATTGCAATAGGGGTGGGCAGCAGAGGCTCAAATCCCGGCTCTAATGGAGCACCTTCTGGTTTACCGATAGCAGCCGATGTTCTACCCGACAGTTATTGTCCGGATTGTGCAGGATTGGAATTGGTATGTGGAAACACAATTTTTGCTGTAAACATAACTGCTGCTACTATTACTGCCATTGCTAATAGTCTTCCAGGTTCATTGGCGGATGGCTTTAGTTGTGTTGCCGATATGGACATTGATGGACAATTGGATGTGATCGTTACCTCCAACGGAACTATTTATGTTTGGGATCCGCGTACTGGTTTACAAATGGGAAATACATATACCATACCCAATACCAGTGCAGGAGGCAGGGCTAACATTGCTGATTATGATAATGACGGGCTTCCTGAAATAGGTGTTGGAGGAAATGATCGGTATGCAGTGATTGATGTGGATACCGCCACTAACGCTTTATCACAAAAATGGATCAAAACGATTGTTGATGGGTCTCAACACACAACCGGTTCGGTATTTGACTTTGATTGTGATGGACTTGCACAAGTTGTGTATAGGGATGAAAATGATTTATTTGTGTGGGATGGCGCAACAGGAAATGTAATTGCATCCATTCCCTGCGGGTCGGCAACACGGAGCGAATTCCCTACAATTGTGGATGTGGACGGAGACGGGCAGGTAAATATTGTTTGCGCTTGTGCAACCGGTAATGGAGGATCTGCCGGGAAGGTAAAGGCATTTAACAGCAGCACTAACCAGTGGGTTGGTTCCAGAAAGGTAATGAACCAGCATTCGTATTGTGTTATAAATGTAAATGACGACCTTTCTATTCCTATTCAACAGCAGAATCATGCTTTACTTCCTAAGCTGAATGGCTTTCTTGCGCAATCTGCCATTTTTGATGTGAACTGGAGTACTACCTGCATTCCTTTGGCAAATGTTACTGTTGAAATTAATTCAGTCATTTATTGTCAAAAACCAGATACCGTAATTGTTGGGTTAAAATTATGCAACATAGGAAGTAAAGTTACCACTGCACCTACAAATGTTTCGGTTTATAACGGGGACCCTTTATCAGGAGGAACATTGATATCGATGTTTCCTCTTGCATCCACCATTTTAGCTGACAGTTGTTCCTACGATACGGTTTTAGTGCCCTTTACCGGCACATCGGCCACATTTTATATATATGTAAATGACGATGGTTCAAGCCCAGCTACAGCTCCGGAAACAGGATTTACCGAATGTGATTCTTCAAACAACAGTGATTTTGTTCTCATTAACAAACCTGTAATATCCTTATCAGTTGAAGGTGATACGATTATTTGTGCCGGAGAGGGTACCACACTCTCTGCAGCAGGAGCGTCCACATATGCATGGTCTCCTGTTTTGGGCTTAAATGCAGCAACAGGTGCTGTTGTTGTAGCCAAACCATTGTTAACCACAACTTATACAATTATAGGAACTGATAACATTAGTGGATGTAATAATACTAAACTAGTTACTGTTACTGTCAATCCAAAACCTGTTGCAGTTTTTGGAAGCACCACTGTTTGTGAAGGAACATCAACACAATTCACCGATACTTCTACCACTTCTCCAGGCACCATCAGTGCGTGGGTGTGGGATTTTGGAGATGGCAGTCTTGTAAATACCAATCAACATCCTTCATATATTTATCCGGGTGGAGGAAATTATATAGTAACATTAATTGCGGGTAATAGTTTCGCTTGTGCTGATACGGCAACTAAATCTATTCAGGTATACAACAGACCTACAGCAGGTTTTAGCCATAACGATGTTTGCTTTGGAGACTCCATCCAGTTTACCGATTCTTCCTCAGTAGATCTGCCAGCTTCTATTACGTCCTATTTATGGGTGTTTGGCGATGGTAGTCCATCTGGCATTCTTGAAGACCCTGCTCATCTTTATGCCGCTGCCGGAACGTATAATGTTAAATTAGTAGCAACATCAAATAATGCATGTTCTGATTCTGTTACCATTCCCGTAAATGCGTATGACGCGCCAGTTACTGCATTTACATTCAGCAACACTTGCTTGGCAGATTCCGCAAAACTTATAAACACATCTGTTGATCCTGCTATGGGTAGCATTGCAAACTGGGAATGGAATTTTGGTGACGGAAGCCCTTTAAATGCAACAGTATGGAGTCCAAGCCATTTGTATGTTGCGCCTGGGAAGTATCAGGTTACTTTGATAACCTACTCATCTAACCTTGGCTGTTCAGATACTTTGAAAGATTCCATTACAGTGTTTCATTCTCCTATTGGTAACTTTGGTTTTACCAATGTTTGTCTTAACATGGTCAATAATTTTTACGATTCATCTTCTGTTGTGAATGGCATAGTTACCGGCTGGTCGTGGGATTTCGATGACAGTTCCCCTTTAAATACGGTTCAGAATGCAAACCATATCTATTCAAATCCCGGGACATATACCGTTTCTTTAATTGTTACCTCCAATGATGGGTGTGAAGATGATATTTCAAAAAACGTAGTTGTACATCCTTTACCGGATGCACAGTTTAGCGCCACAAATGTCTGTGTTGGAACATCTGTTCAGTTTACTGATCTGTCAACAATACTTCCAACAGATACTATACAATCGTGGACATGGGATTTTGATGACAATAGCCCCGTTAGCAGCGGTCAAACTGCCACCCACCTGTATACTGCAATCGGCTCTTATGATATTCAGCTGCTTGTTGTTTCTAATTTTGGTTGTATAGATTCTATCAATAAAACAACCGTTGTTAATCCAAATCCTGTTGTTAATTTTTCAGCAATTGATACAGTCGGCTGCTCTCCTTTATGTGTTTCTTTTCAAAACTCATTTTCTATTGCTACTGGCACCAATGTGCAGTTTTTGTGGGGTTTTGGTGATGGCGGCACTCCCGGCAGTTCACAAAATGTTGAACATTGTTACACCAACAATTCTGTCTCTTCGCTTGTTTCTTTTACTCCAACTGTTATTGTTACTTCCGATAGCGGATGTGTAACTTCAAGATCTAAAACTAATTACATCACTGTGTACCCCAATCCAAATGCGTCTTTCACAGTGTCACCGCAAACATCAACCATCGTTGATCCGGTTATTTCAATTACAGATCTATCTACCGGAACAGATTTTTGGAGTTGGAATTTTGGTGATCTTCAAACAAGCGTTGTTCAAAATCCGCCATCACATACTTATGCTGAGGTGGGAGCTTATATTATTACATTGATCGCATCCACTCAGTATAATTGTATCGATACAGCATACCAAACCATCATTATTGAACCTGACTTTTTATTTTATATTCCTAATGCCTTTACACCAGATGGTGATGGTGTAAACGACTTTTTTACCGGTAAAGGTATTTATATTGAAGAATTTGAAATGTCAATTTTTGATCGATGGGGAAATATGATTTACAGATCGGATGATATTACTAAAGCTTGGGACGGTAAAGCAAATAAAGGTACTGAAATAGCACAGTCCGATGTATATGTTTATAGTATTAAAGTTACTGACTTTAAAATGGATAAACATAATTATAGTGGTATTGTTACATTGGTGAGATAAAGAAGTTTCCCCCTGCATCCTCAGTTTCCTTGTGATTAAAAAAAATGAAAAAAACAATAAAAATTTTTTTTGCAGGCACGCATTTCTCCATGAGAAAGGTTGTGCCTGGTTTTGTTTTTTTCTTTATGTTTTCGCGAATTTTTGCACAAACCATCTCCTACATTATTCCTGATATTGGAACTACGGGGCAATCTACATATATTGAAATTATTGGCCCTTATAATCAGGATGGCAATTTTGGTAGTGATGGACTTTATTCTAATAATGCAGGAGATTTAGTTCGTGTTGTCTGTGCCAATAATGCAGATACAAGTAAAATAAAAATAGGCCCCGTAAGTGTAAGTTGGAATGGTAAACTGATATCTACTCAGATATTTGTAATGCCGGGATTAAGTCCAAATTCTGATAATTGGCAAGCTCTTTTAGCTGCTTACAGGATACCGTTGCAGGTTGTATTGAACAACACCACATTTTCCAATGCCGATACTTTTTATATTGTTCAGCCACAACCTGCGATTGTTGCTTCCGGTGCTGTTAATCTTGGAGGTGGAGGTTTAGGTGGAATACGTTCCCGCAGAGGAGCTATGATAGTTGATGATTTGTTGTTTAATAATGGTGCTAATGTTACTGTTAGTAAAACAGATTGTGATCCGGGTACCTCTGGAAATCAAGGCTTTTTGCCTTTAAACGTAATAAGCAGAGGAAAGGTTTTAATAGATAACGGAGCCTCTCTTTCCTTAAATGCCCCTGGTGGTCAAAATACGGATGGAGGTCCCGGTGGTGGAGGTGGTGGCACCGAATCATTTACCAATTGTTCTCCCTGTGCCGGTGGAACCAATCATAGTGGTGATGGATATACAGGTGGTGGGACAGAATTGCTTTGTGGGGAAACGCCTGGTGGTGGGAGTGGTTCTACTCCTGCTGCATGTGCTCCGGGCTTTGGTGGTATTTCTTTAAATGGCGTTCCCGGTGGTAAAGGTCATAATAATTGCAGTACAGATGAAGGTGGCGGTGGTGGTGGTACCGGTCACCCTTTTGGTACAAGTGGTGGAAAAGATGGTGAGCCAGGTGGCTACGGTGGAGGAACTGGGTATTCCGGATATGGTGGAGGTGGATATGCTTCAGATGGAACCACACCGGGTACAGTAGAAAACGGAAAAGCAAACGGCAATAGCCAATTGATTCCTTTTGCAGGTGGTTCCGGAGGAGGCGCAGGTGTTGCAGGCTCTGGCACTACTCGTGGAGGTGGTGGAGGCGGTGGAGGGGCAGGAACTTTTCATGCCTATTTATCTTCAACGATCATATCTTCAGGAAACATCAGTGCCGATGGTGGTAGTGGAGTTATAGGCTGCGGTGGTTATAGAGGTGGCGGTGGCGGATCTGGCGGGGCAATTGCTCTCAGTGGAAAATTAAGTTCATCAGGAACCGGAGCGCTCTCTGTATCAGGTGGTGCCGGAGGTGTTGGAGGCGGAGGTGCAGGTGGTGCGGGTGGGCAAGGAAGAGTGAGAATTGACGGACCTTTTACTTCAATTCCAACAATAAATCCAGCTCCGGGAGTGAATAGCTCATCTCAATATATTGGGCCAAGTACAGATACAACCAGCTATGTAGCCAGGTCCTTTATGTTAACAGGAACAAGTAACGGACAAGCGATCCGTATTTATTTAAAACCAATTACCAAACCATGGCAGCTTTTAGCAACCATCAGCGGTTATGGAACAGCATGGACACAAACCATCGTATTGCCTTGTCCTGACACTTTGTTTCTTATTGCAACGGCACAGGAAATTCCTTCTCCGAGTACTGCTCAATATACTACTGAACCTTCATGGGTGTTTTCTCAGGCAGCAACAAATATTTTAACAGTTAAAAATGCACTGAAAGCTCACGCGGGAAGTGATCTATCTGTGTGTCCCGCTTCCTGCAATACAATTGGCGGATCGCCATCTGCAACCGGAGGTGTGCCGCCTTATACCTACCTATGGGCTCCGTTAAGCGGATTGAATGATTCTTTGATTGCCAATCCAACAGCTTGCTTGATGACCAATTCCATCTATGCGCTCACGGTAACAGACTCTTCAGGATGTTATTTTATCGATTCCATAAAAATAACCATGCACCCTGTGCCTTTGGCGAAGTTCAGCTTTACAAATGTTTGTTTAAATCAAGCATCAAATTTCAATGACTCGTCAACTGTTTCAAGTGGTTCTATTACAAACTGGTCCTGGAATTTCGGTGATGGAACGCCCTTGAATACATCACAGCATCCTGCACATACGTATGTGAGTCCGGGCACATACACCGTTTCTTTAATTGTAACAAGCAACAATGGATGTAAAGACACGTTATCAAAAAACACAACAGTGCATCCTAATCCAAGTGTATATTTTAACGCACTGGATGTGTGCGACAATAACGCTGTTCTATTTAATAATTTTTCAACAATACTCCCAACAGACACCATCCAATCCTATACATGGAATTTTGCGGATAGCAGTCCTCTTAACAACAATCAAAACATTTCTCACTTATATACCGCTTCGGGTTCCTACGCGGTTAAATTGGTAGTTATTACTAATTTCGGTTGTTCCGATTCTATTACCAAAACAGTGGTCGTTCATCCCAATCCAATTTCGAATTTTAATTTTACAAAAGTGTGTCATAACAGTTCCACTCAATTTACCGACACGTCCACTACTTCTTTGGGAACAATAAGCACGTGGAAATGGAATTTTGGTGATGGAAGTCCTGTAAATACAATTCAAAGCCCTTCACATTTATACGCCAGTGCAGGATATCACCCTGTTACATTAATTGTAAATAATAGTTTTGGTTGTGGAGATACTATTACAAAAGCGGTGGAGGTTTATCACAATCCGGTAGCAGGTTTCACTTATAATGATGTTTGTTTTAGAGATAGCATGTATTTTATTAATACTTCTTCAATTGATACCTCTTCCTCAATTTCTACCTATTTATGGGTGTTTGGCGATGCAAGTCCTACAAATAGTTTGCAGGATCCGAATCATTATTATTCCAGCGCAGGCGCGTACACCGTTACATTAGTAACAACAACTATTGATGGATGCTCGAACGCTGCTACTTCGTCTGTAAAAGCGTTTGATCCGCCAATTTCTAATTTCACTCTAAACAATACTTGTTTGCTATATCCTGCTGCATTTACAAACACAACAATAAGTCCTGTTATGGGCAGCACAGCAAGTTGGTCATGGGATTTTGGTGATGGTTCAGCATTGAACACATCAGTCTGGAGTCCCGGCCATCAGTATGTTACGTCAGGAAATTACCTTGTTACTTTAACCACTTACTCCTCTAACCTTGCTTGTCCGGACACAATAACAGACTCAATTACCGTATTCCCTATGCCCATTGCCAATTTCAGTTTTACAAATGTGTGTTTAAATCAGTCAATGAATTTTAACGATCTATCAACTGTATCAAGTGGCAGCATTAGCAGCAGATCCTGG
>JAZKBX010000219.1:0-19985 GCA_040388455.1 Bacteroidota bacterium | reverse complement strand
ACTTTGTTATCGAATTGTTCTTTGTAATACTTAGCTACTTTCTCTTTCCAGTCAGGA
Organism: Bacteroidota bacterium; assembly: GCA_040388455.1. GTDB lineage: Bacteria > Bacteroidota > Bacteroidia > 2-12-FULL-35-15 > 2-12-FULL-35-15 > 2-12-FULL-35-15. The sequence goes on along the minus strand of JAZKBX010000219.1, from coordinate 19,928 downwards.
GCAATAATTTCTAAAAAGTGCTTCCCCACCAGTTCATTTTCCGCGTAACCGGTAAGTTTTTTACAAACAGGATTTACATAAGTAAGGTATCCCTTGTAGTCAGAACTGTAAACGGCATCGCCTGTTTCTTCCACAATTTTGCGGTACTTCTCTTCACTAAGTTGTAAAGTGGCTTGTGTTTTTTTTAAGGCTTCTGTACGCTCTTTTACCCGCTGTTCAAGCGTTTTATTTAGTTTTTTGATCTGGCTGTAGTAGAAAGCGTTTTCAACGGAGATAGCTGCCTGTGAGGTTAAAATTTTTAATACAGCTATTTTATCCGCTGAAAAAGCGCCTGGAATAAGATTGTTTTCAAGATAAATAATTCCAAGATGTTTTCCCTCCTTAATGATTGGCAGGCAGGCAATGGACCTGGGCTGGGAAATCTCAATATATTTATCGGATCCGAATACTTTATCCTGAGATGCGTCATCAATAATAATAGTTGACCCCGTTCTTTTTACAAATTGGAAGATTTTTTCCGGAAGCATTTTGTAATCAGGTTCAAGGGGAGTATCGTGGACTTTTACAACAATTTCCTTATTTGAAACGGCTTCGGAAACAACTGATAATCTTCCATCGTATTCGAACAAGAGGTATCCTTTTCCTGCCCCGGCCTGCTGCATTACAACCCTGATCAGGGCTTCGTTAAGTTTTTCGGGTAAAATATTTTCTGAAATTACCTGAGAGGCTTTAAGAATTGCCATCAGATCAAGCTGTTCAACAGGAAAACCTTCAAGTGAAAGACCTTCAGAGCCTGTTTTATGTTTCTTCAGAAACGGATACTGTTTTTCTAATTGTTTTAACTTACTCATGATATCCCCCATTTAGAATAACAATCATACGCATTTTTTATGAGACTATGAGCAACCGTTTCGTTGGGCAAATTTTTGTAAAATCCCGCAGCAAGCTCGTAGCAAATGGCCTTGTTATGAATGAATCCATTATCTCCAGCTGCTTTTATCGCATTTTCATACAGGCTTGCGGCTTCTTCGTTCTTTCCGGTGAGGCGGCATATTTCCGCTGCAACCAGCAAATATTTATCGAGAAAATTCTCAGGACAATCTTCTGACCTTGCTTTTATTATTGCTTCGTACTGTTTTAAAATTTCAAGATCATTCTTTTTTTCATCCGCTGTAGCGGATGAATAATGCGCTGCCAGTGTAAGGGAATAGTAATAATAAAAATCCAGCGAAGTGACAAAACCTAAGGTAGAGGCATGAAGTTCCTTTGCTTTTAAACCAGCGGCCATTGCATCCTCAATATTGCCGGCAATAAATCTCGCTTTCATTTTATAAATATAATACCAGCATTGCGCTGAAGATACTCGTTCGGGCAAATGCTTTTCAAAATCCTCTTCCTTGAAATTTTCGTCATTAAAAGATGACAAATTTTCTGTGCGGCCCTGCATGGTTAAAACAAAACGCTGCTGAGAAATCAATATGGTTTCTATATCGATGAACTTTGTTTTATGAACAAATTCAAGAAGCTTTTCTATTTCCTTAGCCAGATCTGCGAGCTTTTCACCTTTTATTTCCATGTGTGCTACCAGGTTAACACAACTATATCCGGCCATGGGAATATCCCCTGATTCCACCGCGGCCTGGAATGAACGCTTGAAAAGGTCAACAGACTCACTTATATGCTTAAACCATGCTGTAAGCACCCCGAGATGAAAAATCGCTTTCGCGTTAAAAGCGGAAAAATTATGTTTTTCCACCAGCTTCATACCCATTTCCGCAAACTCATATCCTCTTTTATATTCATTGAATGCTGCGGCAAGAGCTATCCCGTAAGCCCCACATGCCAATGCAGTGGTATCATGGTTGCCGTATTTTACACTAATATTAATCATCTCAGCAAGGTGAACCACAAACAGATTTGGGTCCGTGAAGTAGGCGGCCGCATATAACTCGGATAAAATTTCCATGGCGGCTTTCATCTCCGGATCGGTCATCAACGGCAGCTCCACAAGATCTTCTATTTTCCTGTTACCGATGCTTTCATTTACTTTTTTGTATGCGGCAAAAACTTCTTCGCCTGTAGGATGAGCAGGTATACTAATATTGAAATCTTTCAGACATTCCAAAGCTGTAGAAACAGTGAGTGGAACTTCTCCTTTTAAGAGATGGACCCTCATTTTAAGCCGGAATACAGAAGCCTTGTCTACTTTTTTACTTATCCTTTTTAAAAGGAGTTCGATTATATTTTCGGCTTCCAAGAAATTACCGTTGAGATATTCACATTCACCTTTTTCTAAATTCAATTTAAATATCAGCTCATAATGCTCATCCCAGTCTTTTTCAGATAAAAGCGCTAAACCTGAGGAAGCAAAGTATATAGCTGAATCGTATGCAATTGAAGCCTTCGCTCTAATTACAGCTTTAAAATTATAGTTCGCAATTTTTATTTTTTCATCCCCGCTTAACCCGCTCAGATCGCTCCGGTTGAATTGATTTACAATGTCAAATATTTTCTCTGCGATGAGATGTTCAGGCGTATTTGTCAAAAGGAAACGGGCAATCTTCAGATGAACTTCTCCACGTTTTTCTGCGGGAATAAGTTCGTATGCCGATTCCTGAAAGCGGTCGTGCGAAAATTTTATCCTGTGATCAAAACTGATGATAATGCCTTGCATGAATGCATCATTCAGTTCCGTTTCGATTTCATTTTCGGGAGCAGATGAAATAATGGAAAGTGTTTTTTGATCAAAAATATTTCCAATGCCCGCGGCCAGGCTTAGCAAATTTTGCGCGGCCGGTGTCTGCCGTTTGATCCTGGCTGATATAAGATCAATAACATTATTGGTATATCCTTTTGCACGAATGCTGTTCAGTTCCCATGTCCACTTCAAAGCTGCATGATCAAATTTTAAAAGTTGTTCTTCATACAGCATGAACAGAAACTGATTAACGAAAAAAGGATTCCCCCTTGTCTTCTCATTTACCAGTTCCGCAAGCGAATGAATGGCTTCGGGTTCTGCTTTAAGCGAATCGTTTATTAATTGCTGAATGTGATCCTGCCCCAGCGCTGAAACTTTTATTTCTTTCACTGCTACTTCGGATTTTTTGATTTCTTCCAAAACTGCCACCAGGGGATGGGTAGGATTAACTTCATTATCGCGATAGGCACCAATAACAAGGATGTAAGAGCTGGAATTTTCCAGGAGCATTTGCCGGATCAGGTTTAAACTTCCGGAATCTGCCCACTGAAGGTCATCAATAAAAATTGCAAGAGGATGTTCTTTGCCTGAAAAAACTCCGATGAATTTTTCAAAGGTCATTTTAAACCTGATTTGAGATTCCATTGGTGGCAGCGTTGCAACGGGACCTTGTTTACCAATGATTAGTTCCAGTTGCGGAATGACATCAACGATCAATTGCCCGTTTTTTTCAAGCGCGTTATTTAATCGTTCTTTCCAATTAGCAAGTTCTTCTTCGCTTTCGGAAAGAAAACTGATGATGAGTGATTGAAAAGCATCTACAATTGTAGAGTAAGGGATATCGCGTTTCAGCCGGTTAAATTTTCCGGAAATAAAAAAACCTTTTTTATGCGTTATCGGTTTATAAAGCTCAGTCACAAGCGCTGTTTTTCCAATGCCAGCATAGCCAGAAACAAGTATTAAACTTGGTTGCCCAGTGCTTACGACTTCTTCATACGTGTTTATTAAAACTGAAATTTCATTTTCACGCCCATACAGTTTTTGGGATATATTCAATTTACCTGAGGCATCTTTTTCTCCTGGAACAAAGGGGGCGATCACTTTATTTTTCCGCAATTGATCAAGACAGTTCTCAAGGTCTGCTTTCAATCCGTTCATGCTTTGATAACGCTCCTCTGCAAGTTTTGAAAGGAGTTTCATAATAATATCCGAAATCGCCTCTGGAATTTCTGCTGAAACAATTTGGGGCGCTGCCGGACTTTGTGCAATATGACTGTAAACCATTTCCAACGGATCATCAGAAGAAAATGGCAGGCGGCCTGTAATCATCTGGTAAAAGGTCACGCCAAGCGAATACATATCTGTTCTGTAATCTATAACGTGGTTCACTCGGCCTGTCTGTTCCGGAGATATGTATGGCAGCGATCCTTCAATCATCCTTGGATTCGGCAACATTTGTATAGATTCTGATGGAAGTAAAATTGAGCTACCAAAATCGATGATCCGGATTTCATCCGTTGTCGGATTAATAAGTATGTTTTTCGGCTTAATATCTTTATGAATGATTCCCTTCGCATGCATTTTTGAAAACGCGGAGCAAATGTTTACCGCAATTTTTAGAAATTTATTCAGTTGCAATGGGCGCTCCGCCATATAATGCTGGAGTGATTGTCCATGAAAATCCTCAAAAATAAGCACTACCTCATTTTTTGTTCGCTCGAGTGAAATTGGTTTTACCGCCCAATCATTTTCAAGATGAGGAGCTAGTGCAAACTCATGCTCAATCTGTTTCACGAGATCGGCCGTATCAATACCTGCTGATTTTACAATAACGGATGATTGATCTTTCTCAAGGGTAGCGCGACTAATAATGAATTGTTCATTATCTATTGTCTCGATGATATTATATTTCGAAAGTAATTCCATAATCCTTCTGATTTAATTATTCAAATTAAAAGCTCAAATTACGTAAAACCATTATGCAAAATTGACTTTTTTATTCCAGATGTTGATAGCTCTTTTTTTTGTTTCATGGCAGCTACCAATACAAATTACTGTTTTATTAATGCCAGATGTTATTTTTGAAAACTTATCGTTATTTCCATAGTTTATTCATGTATTAACCTGCTGGATTAAAAATACTTTTCTATCGTTTCCTGAAGTATTTCAACGGTCAGGGGTTTATTCTGAAATTCGGTTACTTCTTTAAATGCAATTGCTTTTGTTTTGTCATTAGGGTTTAAAGAAGTGCTTAACATTATTATCACAATTTTTGCTTTCAGCGTTTCGTCTAACTTGTGGTATTCTTCCAGGAATTCAAATCCGTTCATACCTGGCATGTTAATATCCAAAAATATGATATCCGGTTTAGGGAATTCTTTAGATTGATTAGGCTCTCCCGATTTTATAATATAATCCAAGGCTTCACGGCCATTAGTAACAACCTTTATTTGATTGCAAATATCAGCTTCACTGATCTGAATTTTATGAAATACATTGTCAGCATAATTGTCGTCTACCAGCAGGATACAATTTATTTTTTTCATAAGATTGATTTAAGTTAATTTGAAATTTTCTATGAGCTGGAAGTGGATATAACCTATAAATGGAAACATGAAACTATAAGTCCTGTGATACAGAAAATGGGTAAATAATTAATTTGTAATTCGAGCAAATTTTCGATTTTTCAGCAAATTAACAAATATATTTTTTCAAAACAACTAAGGTTCAATATTGTAATTACCCTTTGGTGTGAGAGGAATAATTTAGTATTAAAAATCATACCGTTCATTGTTAAAAACTGCCGCTTATTGCAAAAACACTACCGCTTAGAAGAAAGAAGGTAATGGCTATACTTTTTTTATAAAATTCATTCTTTTTATTATGGAGAAGACGAGAACATGTGAAATATTCATTGATGAATTTGAGATACTTCATATAAAAATTTTAGGTGGTGTAATAATTGACCGTGCAGATGCTGCCGATAATTTTCTTGTTGCGAAGTATCTTACAAAAGGGAAACCAGTTTTAAAATTGGTTGACGCAAGAAAAATATTTAAAATTAAAAAGGAAGCCTTTGCATTTGTGGAAAAGGAGAATGACCCTAAAAAATACATTGCAAAAGCTATTCTGGTTGGTTCGCTTATTTCAAGGTACTTAAATCATTTTTTTCTTAGCCAACAAAATGCAAAACTTCCTGTTAGAATATTTACCTCAGAGAAAGAGGCTATGGAATGGCTTAAAATGTTTCTTTGATTGGAATTTTTCTTATTTTCTTTTTTTCTTTTTTGTGAGAGTTGATGCTTTAAATTTTAATGGTTATAAAAAGTGCTAATTGGTTATTCGTTCCAGATTTTTATTACGAATTGGCAGCCATAGATTCTATTACTTCCATATTATAATTATCTTTTGTTTGTATATAGGCTACCCTGGCATGTTGTACAGCACCAAATTTGTGCTTATCAACATCGGCAGATAAACCTAAATATACTTTTGATAAATTTAACATGCGGGCCCGTTTTAATACTTGATAAATGGCTTGTTTGTAAACCTTAAATTCTTTGTTATAATCATAATCAATTCCTGCAATCATTGGTGCTATATGCGTTTCAGTAATATATGTCCATATTACTGCCACTGCTTTTCTTTCGGGACGAGGATCAAATTCAGGCTTAAGCTTCAAAACAATAAACTCCCAATTGGCATGCTTTGAAAGTTTTTTTAGAATGTCTTTTGGGTAAGCGAACATGTTTAAACCTCTATTTTTTTGTTCAACTTGTAAGTAAAGGTTATAGTAGTATTCTGTTTCTTCTTCTGTTAGTTCTTTTTTATATTCAATTTCAAAAGCATTTTCATTTCTAAATACTTCTGTTCTAACATTTTTTCTGTTACGATGAGATAGCGATTCAATAAGTTCGTCTTTTGTATCCCATTTCAGGTTATCAATAATGTTAGAGTTAGGCATATTAACAGGGGCAAATCCTTCTTTTAAAAGTATTTTTTTTAATTCAATATCGTCTTTATCAAAATCTCTAAGTAATAATGAATTGGCATTTATCGATTCCTGAATTTTTGCAACCCTTTCCAAAAGCAGGGTAAATGCATCTTTCCATTTGGGATGATTAGGATTGATAAAATAATGATGCCCTTCGGTGAGCATAGAACCCATCGTTAATGTTTTTGAGGTAAGATAGTAAGGATCAGTTTTTCTTTTTTCTTCTATTTGAATAGATACTGATTCTAATGCCAGCATATCATCTTTAGAAATTCCTGAAGTAAAAAAAGTTGCTAATACCGGCTTTTTATCTTTATCACGAATAATAAAATAATAAAAATCCCAGTTATCTTCCGTTTTAGGGTTATTGCTAAAAGCTTCCTCTAAAGATAAAAGTCCTTCCCAGTCAAACGACCCATTTGCACCGAGTAATTCATCCCATTCTGTTTTATTGATCCCTTTAATGCTTTTTTCTTCCTGTACTGTTAATTCTTCATTTAAATTTGTTTCTTGTTTATTTATAGGAAGAAATGAGTTAGCCTCTGTTTTAGTTTTAAATGCTTTGCGCACATCGTCTATCGTTCTGTTTTCTTCTTCCAACACCTTTGGGTAATGATAAACCAATGCATCTACAAAGTCCTTTATTTCGTTTTTTTTCACCTGGCGGTTAATTGAAAAACGCACTCCGGTATTTCTAACAGAAACAGCAGGAAACAGAGCAAGGTTAACAAAAAAACCATCATCTAATAAACGTTTGACCATATTGTAGCCCACTTTGGGTTGTCCCATAGCCACAAAGCCAATAGGAGTAAAAGGATCGGACATAACCGTAAGGTCTGTATTAGCAATTAACTGGCTGCAATAATCAATGTTTTCACGCAATTCTTTCTGTATTCTATAGATATCATCCGATAAATGAATTTTTGCAGAAGCTATCGCAGCTCCTATTATTGGTGGAGCCAAAGGATGAGAATAAATTAAGGGACCTCCAAAAATACGGACCTTTCTAAAGGTTTCTTCATTCGGAAAAATAGCTAATCCCCCGGTAACTCCGAAACCTTTTCCCATTGTTGTCATGAGCATTATTTTTTCGTGTTTGGGTACTTTACTATTAGTATAGCCACTTCCATTTTTTCCATGCCAGCTCATCCCATGCGCATCATCCACATAAACATACAATTGTTCGTATTTTTCCATTAAGTATAATAAACTATCAAATGGAGCCACGTCTCCATACATAGAATACACTCCATCTATCAAATACCAGATTTTTTTATGTGTTTTGCTCAATTGTTTTAATTGCTTTTCCAACATATCCATATTGCTATGACGTATCATTTCAATAGGCACACCTTTTTGACGAAGCAACTGAGCGGCAGTTTGTACACTAAAATGAACCTGCTGATCTAAAATTATAGCATCCTCACTTGTTATAAGTGTTGGAATTACCGAAATATGAGCAGAGGATGTGGAGGAATAGGTAAGCACATGCCTGTTATCAAACATTTGAGATAGATAATCCTCTAATTGTACATTAATACCTGAAGATAGATAACCACGGGAAATACCATACTGGGTTCCATATTTTTGTGTAAAATCAATGGCCCCTTCTTTTAAGCGTTGGTCTAATTCTAAACCAAGGTAACCACAGGTTCCAAAATTTAAAAACTCCTTTTCAAAAATCGGTAGTTTTCTATTCGACATTGCATTTACATCCGATTCTAAATGAATTACACCTCTTTGTTTTGCATCCGTAAGTAATTCATCAATTGTATCCAAAGAGTTATTGTGATTGATTTTTGCCATAAAATGAGTTTATATATTTTTAAAATGTACCTTTGTGTTTAGGTCAGATTAAACGAAAAAAACATTTATAAGTTACAATATCGAATAAATAAGTTACATTATCTGACTAATAGGTTCTAATACCGAAACCAATTTGTCAACTCACTAAAAGATGAAAAGGACATTATTAGAAAACAATGAAATTACCTTAGAATTAGAAGATGGAATTGTTAATGCAAAATTCAAACTGGAACACTTTGATTTGCAGTCAGTACAAAAATTAGTTGCAGATAGAAAAAAGGCTTTCAATGGCATACTTTACCCTGTTATAGCCAATGTAATATCTGTAAAAAGTTCAACGAAAGCTGCACGTGATTTTTTTGCTTCCGAAACGGGTTGTGAAGGAATTAGTGCAACAGCCGTGATTGTTAATTCTCCGGTAGGAAGCATTATAGGCAATTTTTATATTCGTATTAGCAGGCCTTTACGGCCTGTTAAATTGTTTACTGATAAATTAAAAGCAAAAAAATGGTTAGTGCAATTTATTGGAAAAGGTCAAAAAAACAGCTTGGATAAAGAGACTAAAGATATAAAGTCCCTTCTGGATAATGAATAATGGCATTTATAAAGCTGTATATTCTGGGATTATTATTACAACTTACTTAATAAATATTACACCACTAAACAAAGGATGAAAAAGACTTTATTAGAAAACAGTGAAATTACCTTAGAATTAGAAGATGGAATTGTTAATGCAAAATTCAAAGTGGAACACTTTGATTTGCAGTCAGTACAAAAATTAGTTGAAGATAGAAAAAGGGCATTCAATGGCATACTTTATCCTGTGATCGCTAATGTAATATCAGTAAAAAGTTCTACAAAAGCAGCACGTGATTTTTTTGCTTCCGAGAAAGGTTGCGAAGGAATTATTGCAGCAGCTGTGATCATTAATTCCCCGGTAGGAAGCATGATTGGCAATTTTTATTTACGTATTAGCAGACCATTGAGACCAAGTAAATTATTTACTGATGAAAAAGAAGCAAAAAAATGGTTGGCCCAATTTGTGAAAAAAGATTAAAGAAAATTGCATAAATATAAAGCAATTAAAGATATTTAAGTTCTTTGGATAATGAATTTAACTGAAACTTTCTAAGGGGATATTTTTGGAACAGTTACTATCAGTGGGTCAAACCCACTAAAAAAGTATGGAAAAGTTGCTGGTTGGAAGTCATGAGGTTGTTTTTGATTATAAAATAAAAGATGGCTGTGTTATAGGAACATTTCATTCTGATTTTATGGATTTAAGTATTGCTCAAAAAGTAACGGAATATCGGTTAAAACTTCAAAAAGGCAAAGCGTATCCATTGTTATCAAATGTTAAAACGATAAAAAATAGTACAAAATCGGCTCGTGATTTTATGGCTTCTGAAGAAGGTTGCAAGGGTGTTGTAGTGGCTGCTGTACTTATTGATTCTCCTGTTGGAAGCATTATAATTAATTTTTTTATCAGGGTTAGTAAACCATTAAGACCTACTAAAATATTTACAAATGAAGAAGAGGCAAAAAAATGGCTCTCTCAATTTGTAAAGTAAGATTAAAAAACAGCATGGAGAAAAAAACTGAAAATATAAAACTCCTTTTGGATAATGAATACGGCAAGATCGAGCTATCGAATGGAATTATTATAGCAACATGGAAAGCCTCCATTATTAATTTAGACATTGCGAAAAATGCGGTTAGCAGTAGACTTTCGGTTACTGCAGGGCAAAACTATCCTGTTTTGATCAAGATAAAATCAATAAAAGAAAGTACAAAAGAGGCAAGAGATTTTTTATCTTCTGAAAAAGGTTGTGATGGTATAATTGCTGGGGCCATATATGTTGATTCTATAATAGGGAATATGCTTGCTACTTTTTTTATCTACCTGAATAAACCAAGAATTCCCACCAAAATATTTAAAGACGAATCAAAAGCAATAGAATGGTTAGAGCAGTTTGTGGTTAAAGATATTAAGAATTGATTTTTTATAAATATCAACTAATAATTGATCGTTGCTAATTTTACTACTATACATGGATATTTCAAATTAAAAAATCTACCCTCCCAAACAGTATTTTTATAATTTACATTTATCAATGAAAAATTTGTTACTGGAAAATGATGAAGTCAGGATAGAATTAGAAGATGGAATTCTTTTCGCTATTTGGAAAAGCTCATTTATTGATTTGAATATTGCTCAACAGGCCATAGCATACCGATTAGAAGCAACTGGTTTTATTCCATATCCAACAATAATAAACATTAGATCAGTAAAAAGTATCACCAAGCCATCTCGTGATTTTTTAGCTTCAGAAAAAGGTAGTGAAGGGATTATTGCCGCAGCAATTTTAATAGACTCAAGTTTGGGAAGAATATTAGGCAATTTTTTTATTCAAATTAATAAACCTTTAAAACCGACTAAAATTTTTACCAGTGAAATTGATGCAAAAAAATGGTTGGCCAAATATGTGAACAAAAAGTAAAAAGCATAATTTTTGTTTGGAAATGAATAGTAAATAATCGCAGTAATAAAAATCATGAAAAAATTTTTACTGGAAAATGATGAAGTCAGGATAGAATTAGAAGATGGAATTTTGCTTGCTAAGTGGAAAAGTTCTTTTGCTGATTTGAATGCAGCTCAACTGGCAGTAAAACATAGGTTAGAATGCACCAATTTTATTCCATATCCAATGTTATTGAACATTAAACCACTAAAAAAAATCACAAAACCTGCGCGCGATTTTTTAGCTTCTGAGAAAGGTTGTGAAGGAATTATAGCTGGAGCATTTTTAATAAACTCAAATTTCGGAAAGGTTATAGGCAATTTTTTTATTCAAATTAACAGACCTTTAAGACCCTCCAAACTATTTACTGATGAAATAAAAGCGAAAAAATGGTTGATTAAATATGTTAATAATGAGTAAAAAAATAGCATGAAAAAAAATATTAAAGAGAAAACCCTTCTTATAGATGATGAATATGGCAAGTTTGAACTGGAAAACGGGATATTGATCGGAACCTGGAAAAAATCTTTTATTGATTTAACCACAGCAGAAAAAACGGTTAATGGTAGATTAAAGGTTGCAGCCGGACAGAAATACCCTTTTTTAGTGAAGATAAAATCAATAAGAGAAAGTACAAAAGAAGCAAGAGTTTATTTGGCCTCTGAAAAAGCTTGTCTAGGTATACTTGCGGGTGCTATCTGTGTTGATTCTGCTTTAGAAAACATGGTTGCTACAGTTTTTTTATACATGAGTAAGCCCGTTGTTCCTACCAAAATATTTACAGACGAGACAAAAGCAAAAGAATGGTTAGCGCAGTTTGTTGTAAACGATAGTAAGGAGATTCCTGTTAAAAAAATAAATGCTTTTTTCTACGGGCTTTAAAAAACATCAAAATTAATATGCTTTATGGTGGGAAATGATAAGGGCAAACGCAAAATTTAGCAATAATCAATATTTTCAAAAGTTATAGTTCCGTAGGAACGAATAATATTGTAACAATGGACTTTAGTCCATTGAAAAGGGTAACAACTAAAAAAAGTTCCGTAGCAACGAAAGATATTATAATAATATGAACCGAGCCGGAGTTAATCCTGACGCAGGAAGGGGCTCTTTGCCTAAAGGACTAAAAAAGAAAATTCAGATACGTTTGCCCTAAGGAAAAGATGCCAGCGGCATCAAATGTTTATAGAAAAACAGGTCCCATTAGATTTTTCGACTCCGGCTGTAGTCGAACCCTATCATGAATAACAAATTCAATAAACATGTGAATCCTTCGGATTCATTAATTGAAAGATCTTCATTGTGCACATCACCGGCATCAAATGGATTATTTTACATGATCCAGATTTAATTTCCTCAATTTAGGAGCAATTTTAGCGGTAGCAGCAACTATTAGTATTGTCATAATTCCCCCAAAAGCTACGGATGCTTTTAATCCCATAGCACTTGCAGCAACACCAGATTCAAAGGCTCCAATTTCATTTGAAGAACCAATAAATATACTATTTACAGCCGACACACGGCCCCGCATCGAATCAGGTGTTGAAAGCTGTAAAATGGTATGACGTATCACCACACTTACATTGTCAAAAGCTCCTGTAAGAAAAAGAAAAAATAAGGACAGATAAAAATTGGTGGAAATACCAAATAGTATGGTTGCTACTCCAAAAGCGCCAACAGATAAAAATAAATTTCTACCTGCATTTTTGGTTGGTGGTTTATAGATAATTATAAGTGCCATAATTACTGCACCTAAAGCAGGAACAGCTCGCAAAAAGCCTAATTCAACAGAACCTACATGTAATATTTTATCGGCATAAGCAGGAAGCATTGCCACGGCACCTCCAAACAAAACAGCAAAAAGATCGAGTGTTAACGCACCTAATATTAACTGGTGACCAAAAACAAATTTTATTCCTGCTGATAAACTTTCTTTTAACGTTTCTTTCTTTTCCTTTTTCGGTAATGGTTTGGAAGCAATAAATAAAAACGAAAGAACAGAAATAATGATCAATATAATATTCACTTCATACGCTACTGTAAAACTAATAGCACAGATAAAACCGCCAGCTGCAGGACCAATAACCGATGCAACATGCCAGATGGTACTATTCCAGGTAGATGAGTTGGTATATAATGACCTGGGAATAATTTGTGCCATAAAAGAAGGGAATGATGCAGCTAAAAAGCCGCGTATAACCCCAATTCCTCCAATTACAATAAAAATGGGAGTGATGCCATAGGTTTGAATGATAGTTGAGCTATCTGATGAAAAATAGAGTAGGGTAGAGGTGCAAATAATGAGTAAGGAGGTAAATAAAATAATAATATGTTTACGATTAAAAGAATCGGCCACATGCCCTGAAACTAAGGAGACTATAATAAATGGAATTGCTTCTGCCAGGCCGATCAAACCAAGCGCCAATACATCTTTGGTGTGTTGATATATTTGCCAGCCAATTATTACACTTTGCATCTGAATAGCAAGCGTTAAAAAAAAGCGGGTGGTTAAAAAGAACAAAAATTCTTTGATGCGTAAAGCTGCAAATGGATCGTGTTTGATTTTAGGAATAGAATCGCTCATAGATAAACATAATACTTTAGTTGGGAACTAATTGGTATTGAATAGCAAAAATACTTTATAATATCATGGCTAAAGCCCATTTCCCAATGGATCATTTTAACCCCACCTTTAAAGGTGGGGTTATGTAAAACACTGTTAAGTGGGCTTTAGCCCTGAATAAATTGAGAAAATCAATACATTTTCTTATTCGTGTGAATACAATACATCATAATTAAATATAAACCCTAAAAAAAAGTCCCGCAATTTTGCGGGACTTTTTTTAATTTTCTTCTTTTTTACTTTTCTTTGATTTTACTTCTTTCGGTTTACTGATCTTGATTTTTATTTCTTGTTTTTCTTTGTCAAAATCAACATCAATGATATCACCTTCGCTTAAATGAGATTTGATGATCTCTTCTGCCAACGGATCCTCAAGATATTTCTGGATAGCGCGTTTTAAAGGACGTGCACCAAATTGAACATCATAACCTTTGTCGGAAATAAAATCCTTCGCTTCATCAGAAATTTTGATATTGTATCCTAATCCATTGATACGACCGTATAAATGTTCAAGTTCAATATCGATGATCGCATGAATATGATCGCGGGTCAATGAATTAAATATAACCACATCATCTATCCGGTTTAAAAATTCAGGAGCAAAAGCTTTTTTCAAAGCACCTTCAATAACACCTTTTGCATGACCATCCGTTTCTTCTATTTTAGCAGATGTTGCAAAACCAACACCCTGACCAAAATCTTTCAACTGACGTGCACCAATATTTGATGTCATGATAATGATCGTGTTTTTGAAGTCGATCTTTCTACCCAAACTATCAGTCATTTGTCCATCATCCAATGCCTGTAACAATAAGTTAAATACATCAGGATGTGCTTTTTCGATCTCATCTAATAAGATAACTGCATAAGGACGTCTACGTACTTTTTCAGTTAACTGTCCGCCTTCTTCATATCCAACATATCCCGGAGGTGCTCCAATTAAACGTGAAACAGCAAATTTCTCCATATACTCACTCATGTCGATACGAATAAGCGCATCATCATTATCAAATAAATATTTAGATAGAATTTTAGCCAATTGCGTTTTACCAACACCTGTAGGACCAAGGAATATAAATGAACCAATTGGTTTATTCGGATCTTTTAAACCTGCACGGTTACGTTGAATAGCTTTCACTACTTTTTTAACCGCATCATCCTGTCCGATTACTTTACCTTGCAATAGTTCAGCCATTTTGATCAACTTATCGCCTTCATTTTGTGCAATACGTTGCACAGGAACACCTGTCATCATGGCAACAACTTCAGCAACATTGTCTTCAGATACTACTTCACGATGAGTTTTGCTGTCTTCTTCCCACTGTTTTTTAGCTACTTCCAATTGCTCTAATAACTGACGCTCTGTATCGCGCAAGCGGGCAGCTTCTTCATATTTTTGAGAACGAACAACTTTGTTTTTCTCTTCTTTGATCTCTTCTAACTTCTTTTCAATTTCAACAACATTTTTTGGAACATTAATGTTGATGATATGTACACGTGAACCCGCTTCATCCAATGCATCAATTGCTTTATCAGGCAAATGACGGTCGGAAATATAACGTGATGTTAAAGTAACGCAGGCTTTTATAGCTTCGTCAGTGTATTTAACATTGTGGTGATCTTCGTATTTTGATTTAATGTTGTTTAAGATCTCAATGGTTTCTTCAATTGAAGTAGGTTCAATGATCACTTTCTGGAAACGTCTTTCTAAAGCACCATCTTTTTCGATGTACTGACGGTACTCATCCAAAGTAGTAGCACCAATACATTGAATCTCGCCACGTGCAAGTGCCGGTTTAAACATATTGGAAGCATCTAAAGATCCTGAAGCACCTCCTGCACCAATAATGGTATGAATCTCATCGATAAATAAAATTACGTCAGGAGATTTTTCCAACTCATTCATCACCGCTTTCATACGCTCCTCAAATTGCCCACGGTATTTTGTACCGGCAACCAATGAAGCAAGATCTAAGGTTACTACACGTTTGCCAAATAACACACGTGATACTTTGCGCTGAACAATACGTAAAGCCAAACCTTCAGCAATTGCTGATTTACCAACACCTGGCTCACCAATTAATATTGGATTGTTTTTCTTTCTACGGGATAAGATCTGAGATACACGTTCAATTTCTTTTTCACGACCAACGATAGGATCAAGTTTACCTTCTTCAGCAGCCCTTGTAAGGTCACGTCCGAAATTATCCAATACAGGAGTTTTTGATTTACTATCAACACCTTTTTTAGGGTTGGCTGCGCTAAAGGTATCATCATCAGCATCTTCATCTGGTGGAGTACCCGGAAATTCAGCTTTTGGATCTGATTTCGATAATTCAAGTTCTAGTTTCATAACTTCGTAGTCTATTTTATATTTGTGCAGCGATTTAGTAGCTACATTATCTTCGTCCTTAAGGATCGATAGTATTAAATGTTCTGTACCAATAACAGCGCTTTTAAAAAGTTTTGCTTCCAGATAAGTGATCTTTAAAGCTCTTTCGGCTTGCTTCATTAATGGGATATTAGCAAGGTTACTAACTTTGTGATTGCCTGTACCTATTGATTCTTCAACAGTTTTGCGCAACTCCCCTAAATCAACACCTAGTGATTTAAGAAGACGTACAGCCATCCCTTCACCTTCGCGGATGATGCCCAGCAAAAGGTGCTCTGTACCTATATAATCATGACCTAAACGCAGCGCTTCTTCGCGACTGTATGTGATCACATCCTTTACTCTGGGTGAAAATTTAGCTTCCATTTTATTCTTGTATTAGATTCTATTAACGTAAAAAACAACTTTCAATTACATAATACCTACAAAATTAAGGTATTTAAAGACGAAATCAAAAGTACTTATCGATTTAAATGCTGCATTAAACACAAATTATAATTATCAACAAAAATAATCGCCAAAATGTTAATAATTAAATCTAAAAATTTTAATATTAAAGCTGAATTAAGTAACTTCGAACTCCTAAAATTTAATAAGTAATTATCAATTATTGTGCTAATTAAATTTTATGACAAAAATTCAGGTATCAAACATCTGATTTGGATTTTTGATGTTAAATGTTAGATGTTCGCGTGAGGGATTGCAGCGGAAATCCTTTCCAGGTTTTTATCTGGAAAGATTGCAGCGGAAAGCCCGACCTGTAGCGCAGCGAAAGGACACGCCCAAATAAGTATTACGATATTTTTTAAATAAATAATAAAATCTAAAAATCAACAATTCAAAAAATGGCAGACGGAGAAAAAATTATCAGGATTGATATTGAGGAAGAAATGAAAACGGCTTACATCGATTATTCGATGTCAGTAATTGTTTCCCGTGCGTTACCTGATGTGCGTGATGGTTTAAAGCCTGTTCACCGCAGGGTGTTGTACGGGATGCTTGATTTGGGGGTAATGTCCAACAAACCGCATAAAAAATCTGCCCGTATTGTGGGTGAAGTACTTGGTAAATATCACCCTCATGGTGATACCTCTGTATATGATGCCATGGTGCGTATGGCCCAGGATTGGAGCTTGCGCTACCCATTAGTTGACGGACAAGGTAACTACGGTTCTGTGGATGGTGATAGCCCTGCTGCAATGCGTTATACGGAGGCACGTTTGAAAAAAATTGCAGAAGAAATGCTTAATGATATCGAAAAAGATACGGTTGATTTTCGTCCCAATTTTGATGACAGTTTAACAGAGCCTACCGTTCTTCCAACCCGTATCCCTAACTTATTAATTAATGGCGCATCCGGTATTGCCGTAGGTATGGCTACCAATATGCCACCTCATAATTTAACCGAAATTGTGAATGCTACAATGGCATACATTGATAACCGTGATATTGATATTGCAGGATTGATGCAGCATGTTAAAGCACCCGATTTTCCAACCGGTGGAATTATTTATGGTTACGAAGGCGTGAAAGATGCTTTTGAAACTGGTCGTGGCCGTATCATTATGCGTGCACAAACAAATGTGGAGATCGCTGATAATGGTCGTGAACGAATTATTGTTAACGCTATTCCTTACCAGATCAACAAAGCGGAGATGATCCGCAAAACAGCTGATCTGATCAATGATAAAAAGATAGAGGGTATTTCCGATATCCGTGATGAATCGGATAGGGACGGGATGCGTATTGTGTATGAGATTAAACGTGATGCCATTACCAATGTGGTATTGAACAATTTATTCAAATATACCGAGCTTCAAACATCATTCAGTGTAAATAATATTGCATTGGTGGGCGGTCGTCCGATGATGTTGAATTTGAAGGACATGATCGTTCACTTTGTGGCACATCGTCATGATGTGGTAGTGCGCAGAACCAAATTCGAATTGATACAAGCCGAAAAGCGTGCACATATCTTAGAAGGTTATTTAATTGCGCTTGATCATTTGGATGAAGTAATTAAATTAATCCGTGCATCTTCAACACCTGGTGAAGCACAAGATGGCTTGATGAGTAACTTCGGATTGAGTGAACTTCAATCTAAAGCGATACTTGAAATGCGCTTGCGTGTACTAACTGGTTTAGAGCGAGATAAGATAAAATCAGAGTATGCGGAATTGATGAAATTAATTGATCATTTAAGATTAGTTTTAAGTGATGAAGGAATGCGTATGCAAATTATAAAAGACGAGCTTATTGAAATAAGAGACAAATATGGTGACGGTCGTAAAACTGAAATTGTGTATGCTTCAGGTGACTTTAAAATTGAAGATATGATCGCCAATGAAGAAGTGGTGATCACTATTTCTCACATGGGTTATATCAAGCGTACATTATTATCTGAATATCGTACACAGGCTCGCGGTGGAAAAGGAGCAAAAGGAAGCACCACCCGTGATGAAGATTTTATTGAACATTTATTCATAGCATCAACACATAATTACTTGTTGTTGTTCACTGAACAAGGCCGTTGTTTCTGGATGCGTGCTTTCGAAGTACCGGAGGGAACACGTCAATCTAAAGGAAGAGCTATCCAAAACTTAATAAATATACCTCCAACTGATAAAGTGAAAGCGTATATCAATGTGAAGAACCTGATGGATGAAGAGTACACAAAAAATAATTTTATTATTATGTGTACAAGAAACGGTATCATCAAAAAAACAACTTTAGAAGCGTATTCACGTCCTCGTCAGAATGGTATCAATGCCATTACTGTGAGAGAAGGGGATGCTTTATTAGAAGTTTTATTGACCAACGGAACCAATGAGATCATGCTTGCTTCTAAGGCCGGTAAAGTAGTACGCTTTAACGAAGCCAATGTTCGCCCTATGGGTAGAAATGCTTCAGGTGTGCGTGGTATCAATATCGGGGATGAAAAAGGCAACGAAGTGATCGGTATGATCGCTATGCCTGATCAGTTGAGCAATGTAATGGTGGTTTCTGAAAAAGGATACGGTAAACGTTCGGATATTGAAGAATATCGTGTTACTAAACGTGGTGGTAAAGGTGTAAAAACCATTAACATAACCGAAAAAACAGGTAATTTAATTGCTATAAAAGATGTAACGGATAAAGATGGTTTAATGATCATCAATAAATCAGGTATCATTATTCGTTTGGCAGTTGCTGAATTACGTGTTATTGGCCGTGCTACACAAGGTGTTCGTTTAATTAATCTGAAAGCAACCGATGAAATAGCTGCTGTAAGTAAAGTGGATATGGAAGAGGTTATTGAAGAAGTAGCGGGTGCTGAAAGCGGAACAGATGGTGATGGTACTGAAGGAACATCTGAAACAGGTGCTTCTGAAGATACTGAACCGGGAACTGGTGTGGACAATAAAACAGAATAATAATTATTTTTAACTGAGCTTTGTATTTTTTATACGATGGTTTTTAATTCGCCCTCCGGTATCAAACGGGGGGCGAATTATTATATAATGTTTAATAGTTGAATTTACATTTTTGTTAACAGGGCATTTTTAAAATGACATTAAAACATTTAATTAGCATATTGACAATAATATTTTTGACAGGTTTTACACCTGTTGACAGGCAAGATAATATTGACCAAAATTTCAAAATTGAGATTTCATACATTGGACTTCCTTATCCAGTCACCACAAAGTATTCCATTGACAACAATAGGCTATTGGTATACCAAACTCATTATGATAGCAACAAAGGCCGCTTTGTTGACTTTAATAAAACTTCATTTAAAAAGTTTGACAGAGCAAAAGTGTTTACATTTCTTAAAAAAAATGACTGGAAAATTATTCCAAAAAAGCTTGTAAAACCGACAATTGACGGCTATCATTATACAGTGCTATTAG
>JAZKBX010000218.1:0-7007 GCA_040388455.1 Bacteroidota bacterium | reverse complement strand
AATTATGGCAAGTATCAATCCACACATTAATTTCAACGGCAATGCAGAAGAAGCATTCAACTTTTACAAATCAGTATTTGGCGGAGAGTTCGCAAAAATAATGCGTTTCAAAGATTTAGCAAGTGCTGAATTTCCTGTAGCAGAAAATGAAGCAAATAAAATAATGCACATTGCTTTACCAATCGGTAAAAGTATTTTAATGGCTAATGATGTACCTGAAATATTGGGACGAACAAACGAAAATGAGAACAGAAGCAAAATTGTAATTAGTGCAGAAAGCAAAGAAGAAGCTGACAAATTATTCAATGGACTTTCGGTAGGCGGACAAATTGAAATGCCTATCTCTGACAGCCCTTGGGGTTCATATTTTGGTATGTTTAGAGACAAATATGGAATTGAATGGATGGTAGATTTTGACTCGAATTATAAGGGATAAATATAGCCGAATAAAAACAACGAACGCCTAACAAGGTATTGCAAAAAGCGGGGCTGAACCGTTAACAACTTTTTTGTTGATTCGAAACTGCACGTCCCACTGGGTGAAAAGAAAAAAAAATGAGTTTAGGAAAACGTTTCCTGCGACTCCATTTTTTTATGAATTTTAAAACATTTTGAATATTTTTTAAATGTTGGCATTAAGCCACCTTTGAATATCATTACCCGAATGGCTTTTGAATTAATTAGATTTGTTTTGATTGATTTCTTCCATTACGTAATTTACAACTTTATCACAGCGGATCAGGTTGAATTCGAAAACCTGCTCAGATTTATAATAGCTGCTTAAATTGTTGCGCAATATTTCTTTTGCCCTGTTCAGTCGGACTTTAACATTTGATTCGCTTAGGCTCAGGGCGCCCATTGTTTCATTAATACTCATTTCTTCAATTTCGCGCATCACAAACACCAACCTGTATTTTTCTGGAAGAGCCAATATGGTCTTTTCAAGAATAGCCTTTAGTTCTTTATTCATAAGACCTTTTAATGGAGTGTAATTATTATAGTTACTCGTTTGTTTTTCCATGACCATTTGTTTTTCTTTTGTTTTTTTTTTCTTACGCAAGAGACTTTCGTTAATCAATATTCTTATTATCCAGGTACTGAAGCTGGATTTATTCTGAAACTTAGATAATTGTAAATAGGCATTGAGATAAACAGTTTGCATAATGTCTTCCGCCTCCATACTATCATTAATAATAGACATACTTATACGAAATAAGCTGGAATTATATTTACGCATTATATTCTCATACAAATATTTTTCCCCGTTTATTACCCTCTCCACAACCTCTTCATCACTCAACATTTTATTATCAGTCTTAACCGTTGATTTCATATTGCAATAGTATTAGTTTATATAATAGAGTATTAAGGTAGCAAAACGTTACAAAGATTTTGAAAATAATTTTTGTAACCTTTTAAGAAGATGAATACTCTAATGGGTAAATAAATCAAAAACATAAAAAACTATGGAAAAGTCAATTAAAGAAATTACTGAGATTCAAACAATTATGAAACTCACTTATGGAATAGTGCCAATTGTTGCCGGAGCCGACAAGTTTACAAACCTGCTTACAAACTGGACAGAATATATTAACCCAACACTAGGTGCCATATTGCCTTTTAGCGGCAGCACCTTTATGATGATTGTTGGACTTATTGAAATTATTGCTGGTATATTGGTTTTACTTAAGCCGCAAAAAGGCGCTTATGTAGTATCCGCATGGCTTGTATTGATAGCCATAAGCCTGCTGGCCAGCGGAAAATATTTAGATGTTGCGGTTCGAGATCTGGTTATGGCAATAGGCGCATTCTGTTTTGCAAAAATTTCAGGGTTAACTATTATTGAGACAAAAAAAATATAAATGATGATTGCAACAATATGCCGAAAAACCAATTTTAACGCAGCACACAGGCTGCACAACCCAAATTGGACTGAATTACAAAACAATGAGGTGTTTGGAAAATGTAATAATCCCAATTATCATGGGCATAATTATGAACTTATTGTGAAAATAACCGGAGAATTAGATCCGGAAACCGGGTATGTTATGGATACAAAAATTTTAAATGAGATCATTCAAAATGAAATTATTGAACGATTCGATCATAAAAATCTAAACCTGGATACCATGGAATTTAAAAACCTGAACCCTACTGCCGAAAATATTTCAGTAATGATTTATAAACTGCTTATTCCAAAAATTGGAATTGAAAAAAAATTAACAATACTACTTTATGAAACAGAACGAAACTATGTTGAATATGCCGGAGAATAAATATTCTTTAAACGAAATGGAAGAATTGTTGGGAGAGCAACACATTGGGACTTCCTATGACACCCCCTTACGAAAGGATGCCTTTGATATTTCGGATGAGCAAAAAATAAAAATAATTTCCCGGAATTTCAAAGAAATAATGAACACATTGGGATTAGACTTAACTGACGACAGCTTGAAAGGAACTCCCGGGCGTGTAGCTAAAATGTTTGTGAAAGAAATATTCAACGGCCTAGATCCAAAAAACAAGCCAGCCATTGCTTTATTTGATAATAAATATAAGTATGACCAAATGCTAATTGAAAAGAACATTACCCTATTCTCCAATTGTGAACATCATTTTGTTCCTATCATCGGGAAAGCCCATATAGCTTATATTTCATCCGGGAAGGTTATCGGACTTTCTAAACTCAACAGGATAGTTCAATATTATTCACAACGCCCACAAGTGCAGGAAAGATTGACAATGCAGATAGCCAACGAATTAAAATCAGTTTTAGAAACTGATGATGTAGCGGTGGTAATAGATGCCGTTCATTTATGCGTTTCCTCAAGAGGTATTAAAGATGTAAATAGCAGTACCATAACAGCGGAATATGGTGGGAAATTTAAAGATGAGAATACAAGGTCCGAATTCCTTTCTTTATTGAAATAATTAAAAATATTGACAGAATGGGAATTAAAAAAAATTGAATTTTCGAAAAACACTTTAAATCATGTAACTTTTTTCTGAAATTATGTAATTTTTCCACTCTTCATCTTTTTAATTTTGCAAATAAAAAATTTATTTATGCAAGACCCTTTAATTTGGAACATGGTATCCAGACACCTTACCAAAGAAGAAACTCCGGAAGAAGCTGAAAAATTCTCAATATGGCTTGATCAAAGTCAGGAGAATAAAGAATTTTTTAATAAAGTGAAAAATGTCTGGGACGATAAAGCGATTATAGTTGAATCTGCTAAGCCGGATGCAACCATAACATTTCTGGGAAGATTCTCCAAACAGAAAATGAAGGATTTTGTTCTTAAACAGGCTTTAGGCAATCTTGTCGGTTTTACAATCGGCATGTGGGTAACTGCCTCGTTTTCTCATTATGTTTTAGAAAGAAGAAATCTTAAAAATCTTTTTGGATTAGCAGGTCGAAAAAAAGTAGCTGTTAATGATATTCCCGAATGGATGCAAAGTGGAATAGCCATATTAGCAGGCTTTATAGTACTTGAAATAATTAATCATTTCTTTCAAACCAAAAAACATGTAGTAATATGGCTGTATATAAAAGAAAAATTCTATATAAAGGCAAAAATGGGTGCATAAATTAAGGGGGATATTACTTGATGTTTGAATTCGCACTAATTTTTGCGGATTTTTAACCAAAACTCTTTTCCCACACTTTATTAAAATTTTACCGGGCATAAACTTTGAGCTGTCTTTTTGTCGAGCAAAAGAAACATGAAACCAGTAAAAGAAATAATTCGTTCTATTAATTCTAATTTTTTTCTTAAAAAACATATCCCCCTACCCTCCACCATGCAGCTTCTCAAGGATCTGTACCCTAAAGTAGATTGGAGCCGTGTGGATTTTTACGAAGGACTCCCATGGTACACACCTTTTATTGCTTCTTATGTAAACGCACAGGCATTGCCTCAATTCTATTCCTTCAACCGCTTTAGCATCTACTTACGAAAATTTGACGAATCGCGCGCCCAGTGTCTCGGTGACATTGTTCACGAAGGGATGCACATTGTACAAGGTATGCATTTCTGGAATGGTTATGGTTTTGGGATTTTAAGAGGATTTACAGTTTACTACAGTGCCTTATTTACAAAATATGGATATAGGAATAATCCTTTTGAAGTTCCTGCATACGATCAGAAATTCCGTTTTATGGCCTTTTGCGAGAAATATAACCAGCATGGGATCCAACCGGAAATAGATACCGAAGTTCTTAAAAAAGTTTATTCGGAAACTTCTCTTATTTTCAGAAATTATCAATTCCGCTATGCAGGACATTATTTTGTTCTTGCTGTCAGCTTTGTGTTTAGTTTATTACTTGCATTCATTAAACCTTTGTTAGATGCGCTTATACTCTTGATCAAACTTCTAACTAAACCTTTTCGATAGCAATTTCGGCTTTTATACATTTTTTTATTCATTTTTATTTCTTTAGACTTTATTTTTTTGAAATGTTTACTACCCCTCTTATCTGTTTTTAAAATAATTCATACAAAATATACCGATTGGTATTTTTTATTTATATTTGTATCGGAATTAATAAAACCCTAATGTCTAAAGCTGAAAATACACGTCAATTTATTATTGAGAAATCTGCTCCTATTTTTAATATGAAAGGTTATGCTGGCACCTCCTTGGCTCATCTGATCGAAGCCACAGGACTTACTAAAGGTTCTATCTATGGTAACTTTGAGAATAAAGATGCTGTTGCTTTAGCCGTTTATGAATACAGTATTAATGCGTTAAAAAAAAGAATTTCTGATTTCTTAAGTAAAGAGATATCTGAAAATGATAAGTTGATTGCTTTTACTGAATATTATCGTTCTAACTGGGAAAAGGTTTTTGAAAAAGGCGGCTGCCCTATTCAAAACGCCTCTATTGAGGCCGATGACAATTTATCATTTTTAAAAAAACATGTGCAAAACAGCATTATAAATTGGGTAAAGGATATTGCTGCTATTATAGAAAAAGGTCAAAAAAAAGGCGAATTTAAAAGGAATATCAACGCATCTGAATATGCTTATACTATTATTACTGTGCTTGAAGGCGGAATTATGCTCTCTAAAATAATGAATGACCGAAAGCTCTTGTTTTCTGCCTTAAACAGAATAGACATGATAATTAAAACCGAAATTAAACAATAATTTTTTTGAAATAAAATATACCAAACGGTATATTAACAAACCTGCATAATCCTTAAAATTGAATTGAAATGAAAAACAAAATAGCTTTTGCAATGATCATGGGCATTATTACCACTGGTATTATTTCCTTCACACTCGTATTAATAAATATCGGGTTCTCTGATGTTTTTTTCAAAATATGGCTAAAATCATGGGGCTTAGCCTACCTGGTTGTAATTCCTGCAATTTTAATTATTGCTCCCCTTGTTCAGAAATTTGTAGATAATTTATTCCATAAAAAAAATAATTCTCAGTAAAACAGTCAACAAACGCTTTTGTTCTTTTAATAATATTAACTAATTTTTTCACAAATGAATCCCAATAATCAACTTGAGGTTTTACAATCCTTTATCGGAAAAGAATTTACCGCCTCCCCATCACCATTCATGTTATGGTTAAGACCAATTGTAATATCAGCAGAACAAGGGAAATTATCCTTTCAATACACTGTTAGAAAAGAAATGATGAACCCCGCAGGTACGCTTCATGGCGGAGTTACTGCCGCCATTATTGACGACATAATAGGTGCAACGATGTTTTCATTTAATGAAGATTATTTTTATACAACAATAAATAATGTAATTGATTATTTTGCTTCCTCTAAGGAAAATGACACGATCATTGCTGATACCCTTGTTATTAAAAAGGGAAAACAAATAGTAAATGTACAATGCGAAATATGGAATGCAGGAAAAGACCGTTTGATTGCAAGGGCATATAGTAATCTGTTAAAAACAGATCATAAAAAAGGTCAATAGCACGCAAAATTAAGAAAGATAATAGGATTGGACTTGATCTTGCCCTCTTTGAACCTTTAAAAAAAATGAAGCTTAAAAACTACATTTATTAAAATGTGATGTGATTGATTGATTGATCGGTCCCCATTTTTTAAACCCGCAAAAAGATCTTTTGCATGATGCAAAGCATAAATTAAAGAGAAAAGACAATCTGGCCATGGAATAATATTTGTTCAATTATCTCATTTAAAAATTAAATACTCCTCATTAACACACTCCCCTTTATCCACAAATGCAACTTTTAGAACAACTTTAGAGTCTTTCAAAAAAGTCAAAATTTACTTCCAAAGAAAAATGAACAAGGGAGTCATTCAGCATAAACTTAGTTAAGTTAGATCGAATGCTTTTTTTCATAACTTTGGGCAAATTCGAAGAATATCTAAAATGAAGATGAAGGCAATGCGTTTTTGGACATTTTTTATTTTTGCTTTGTACTCCTTCACTCCCCTGATAAGCGGAGCACAGGTGGTTGCAAATTTTTCGGCTACCCCTACTTCCGGTTGCGCCCCTCTTAATGTGGCTTTTACCAATCTTTCAACAGGAGCTGCTACCTATAGCTGGGATTTTGGGAATGGGAACACCTCAACAGCCACAAGTCCGGGTGCTATATTTTCTACTCCCGGAACATTCACTGTTACATTGGTTGCCACAAATGGTACCTCAAATACATTTACATCCACCATTACTGTATTTGCAAGCCCTATAGCCAGCTTTACTACCAGTATAATGCCTTCGTGTCCTGGTCAGCTGGTTACTTTAACCGACAATTCAACTCTTGGAAGTGCTGCTCTCTCCACCTGGTCTTGGGATTTTGGTGATGGTAACGGTCAACCTACCGTTACCGGTTTAGTTACTCATTCTTATGCTTTAGCAGGTACATACCCTATTACCATGATAGTTACAGATGCCAACGGATGCTCTAACAGTACCATAAAATCTGTTACGATCGCAGCAGCGCCTATAGCTTCTTTTACTGGCAGCCCCACATCAGCTTGTGCACCTCCATTGCTTGTTAATT
>JAZKBX010000217.1:0-3771 GCA_040388455.1 Bacteroidota bacterium | reverse complement strand
TCATTCAATATGATTTTAATAATCATATATTTCAGGCCGGTTTAAATGTTGGAATTAATTACAATGGTGTTACAGGGAACTTTCCGAGTGAACTCTATATGGACCCTGTAAATTGGCATGTATACATAGGAACCCCTTTAACCAGAGGTAATCTTACTGTTTTGGGAGTAAATGCCACTTCTTATTTTATGGTTGGGACTCAAATGCTGCCTACACCATTAAGCGGTAGCAGAGATGCAGCCGCTCTTGCAAGTGCGCAGGGATTTGCCTGTGGAGCTGAATTGTATGTAGTTACAGACAAAGAATATGGTTTGCTCGGGTTCACTGTTTATGGATATGCCAATTTTACTATGGGCTTTGATGTGATGATGACAAAAGGTGTCACCTGTGCGAATGGATATGCCGCTTCCGGAATAAACGGCTGGTATTTAAGAGGGAACGTGTATGCGTCTTTTAATGCTGCGGTTGGCATAAAAAGGAAAAAGCTTGACGTGAATATTCTTACTTTCTCTGCGTCTGCACAGGTGTACGCAGAGCTCATGGACCCATCTTATGTATGTGGCTATTTGGATTGCAACTATAGTATTTTAGCTGGTTCTATAAGTGGGAGCTTTAATTATGACTTTCAGCAAGGAACGGCTTGTATAGGAGGATGTACACAATCAAATTAAATGAAGAATAACCTAAAAGCCCTTATACTTGTAATTACACTTATTATAATAAGCGTAAAAAGTAATGCACAAAATTTTATTGCCTCGAAATCTTTTGTAAAAAACAAAACTGTTTATTTAAGATGTGTCCCTAATAATTTTGCTACTCTGGATTATTGTAAAGAAAAGGGTTTTACAATTAAAAGAATAGTTTGGGAATCGAATATACTTCCTGATAGTACAAATTTCAGAAAAGCACCAACCTTATTTTATATCAAACCTTTTAACAAAGAAAATAAAGAGTGGGATACTCTTTCCGGATCAAGTCCTGAAGCTGACTTTTTATATAGCATCTTATATGAACAGGAAAATAGTACTAATGTGAATATGAATATGGCATTCGGATTAGCAATGCTTTCCTGCGACTTTGATGTAGATCTTGCAAAAGCGGCTGGTTTGTTTTATATAGATGAAAATTTGCCTAAAGGCAAGTATGCCTATTTGATTCAACCAACAGAAAATAAACCCGGTGTGAAAATAAAACCCGCTATTGTTATTGTTAACACAGCAATAAACGATCAACTACAAAATATTGATTCGCTTAAAATAAAAACAAAACGAAAAGAAGTGAATTTAACATGGGCAGTAGAAAAATTAAAAAGTGACTACACAGGCTATTTTATTGAGCGTTCGGAAGATGGGAAAAGTTTTTCAGTTTTAAATAAAAAACCACATATCCAGGTTCAAACACAATACGAAAAAAACAAAAAAGATATTTCTTATAATGATACGATAACTGAATATGGAAAAACCTATTACTACAGAGTAAGAGGGTTAGGCTTTTTTGGCGTTTCCGGAAACTATTCCAACATTGTAAAATGTAAATCAATAAAACCATTAGATGCTTCCCCACAAGCAGATAGTACCAATTTACTATACGACTCTGTGTTACAGGTAAACTGGCACATGCCGAAGAATTTTAACATCAACGAGTTAAAAGGATTTGATATTTACCGTTCAAAAACAAATGATGGTGGGTACAAAAAATTAAATAAAAATCCATTACCAAAAGAGACCACTTCATTCATTGATAACTTTCCAAATCAATCCAATTTTTACAAAGTGCTTGCATACAGCACCTCGGGTGACTCTGCATACTCACATCCTTTGATGGGCCTTATTCCAGACATTCACCCACCGAAAACACCCCTTGGTTTAAAAGGGAAAGTAGATACATCGGGGATAGTGATTTTAACATGGCTGCCTAACAAAGAGAAAGATTTAAAAGGCTATCGTATTTTCAGAAACAACGCAATGAATGAAGAATTGGTGGAAATAACCAAAGTAATTTTAACCGATACCATTTATAAAGATACCATCACATTGGAAACATTAACGGAAGATGTCTATTATTCCATTACTGCAGTTGATATGGTGTATAACAATTCTCCGTATGCAATTCCGGTTAAATTAAAACGACCTGATAAAATAAAACCTGTTCCTGCTCAATTCACCGAAGTAATCCATACAGATACCACCATCATGGCCAAATGGATTTGCAGCACCAGTAAAGATGCGGAACGGTATGAACTCTGGCGCAGCATTAAAAACAACGCTTTTGAAAAAATAAAAGAATGGAAAGTAACAGATAGTTTAATTCAATTTACTGATGAACATTTAGAATACGGAATGTATTATCAATACCAGCTAAAAGTGATTGATGATGATGGCAACGTTTCCATTACTAATTCCGCAACTCATTACTTTGATGCACGCATCCGTAAACCAATAAAACTAATAAATTACAATGTAAACCTGGAGAAAAAAAACATTACGCTTACTTGGGAATATCCCGAAAAAGAACTTTACAGTTTCAGCATTTATAAAGCTAAAAAAGGGGAACCCCTGAAGATAATAAAAACAGTAAAAGGTAATGTATTTACTTTTGAAGATGCCAAACTAAATATCGGAAATCAATATGAATATCGCATTAAAGCGAATTTTAATTCAGGTTCTGAGAGCTATATAAGTGATGCTGTGATGGTGGAGTTTTAAGAAAATAATTAATATAGAATGCGGATGACACGGAAAGGGCGGATTAAAAAATGATAAAAAGGAAAGTTTACATTTTAATATAGAACGCGGATGACGCTGAAAAAGCGGATTAAAAAAGATTAAAAAATAGATTCACGAAGAATTTAAGAAAAATATTAAAAAAAAAATCCGTATAAATCAGTTTTTTCAGTGTCATCCGCGTTCTATTTTAAAAGATGTTTAAATATAAACCGTATAAAATCAGTTTTTTCCGCGTCATCCGCGTTCAATTTTAAGAGATGTTTAAATATAAAATAAATATACTTGTTTTCGTTTTTTTGCTTGTCCTTGGATGGGGTGGGGCTTCTTTTGCCCAAAACTACCCTATACAAATCACCACACAGCTAGCCCCACCTTTCAGTGGCTTCATACCTGATTACAGCACACCGGGAAATCAAAATTTAAAATTGTTGGTAGTGTTTACCGATTTTACAAAGCCATCCTATAATATTAAATTGAAACTACAAATTACCGGGCAGGGCATCACCATACAAAGCAAGAGTTATTATTATTCCGGTCCTACTACTTTACAGCCAGGGATTCCCATTGAAATAAGTGGCAGCGATTTATCAGGATTGCTCAACAGTGCTAATTTGGATTTTAGCGGTATCAATGCACAACAATATCAAACCAATGCTTTGCCGGAAGGATATTACAACATTTGTTTTACCGCCTATGATTATAATAACCTTACCCCCATACAGGTAAGTAATCAAAGCTGCGCCTTTGGATGGATGGTATTAAGTGATCCTCCGTTTTTAAATTTGCCCTTCTGCGAAAGCACTGTAAGTGTAAACACCCCACAAAACATGATGTTCCAATGGACAGCCATGAACATGAATTCACCTAATTCTGCAAACACTACTCTCTATGATTTTGAATTATATGAGGTGAGACCGGGCTCACAAAGTCCCGGAAACATTATACAAACATTACCTCCTATTTATCAGGCAACAACACCATTTACATTCCTGAATTATGGCATCACCGAACCGCAATTATATTACGGAATGCAATACGTATGGCG
>JAZKBX010000216.1:0-12866 GCA_040388455.1 Bacteroidota bacterium | reverse complement strand
TTAAAACGTCCCCAAAGAAATTCAATGATGATACTTCCTAAAAAAAACGGAATGGCAATAAGGATATAATTAGGGTTCATGGCTTCGAAGAAATTATCAGAATTATGATTGAGCCAAAGTTACAATATTCCAAAGTCGAAAGTCAAGCGAAACAGGTGATTTATTTTAAAAGCCCTGTTAAAGGGCCATCAAGCCTTCAATACCTTCCATTTCCTTGTATTTGGAAATAATAGAATCAGCATTCAGCATCACTTCCTTAACTGTTATGCTAAAGTATTTTCCATTTGAAGATTCTTTATGCAAAATAATAGCTTCATCAGAAAATTTTGCTTCTACCAATGCTATTTTCTGATTGTTGGCCGGTACAATAAATTTAAACATGTAAACCATCGGCCAGTTATTTTCTTTGTTTAAAAGTTCGCGGAGTTTCTCAAATTGTTCATCTCTATTCATCCAACAAAGATAAATTTTAATCCATTTAGTTTATTAATTTTGTTGCGCAATACAATACTTTATGGAAAAATTTAAAATAAAAGGCGAATATATACAGCTCAATCAATTGATCAAAGCAATGGCCTGGAGTAGTAACGGAGCCGAAGCAAATTCATTGATTGATTTGGGGCAGGTAAAGGTAAATGGTGAGATCGAATATCGCAAAAGGAATAAATTAGTACCTGGCGATAGTATAGAATATGATCATCAGAAAGTTGAAATAGAGTAAATAGTACGTTATTGAGGCACAGGGGATAGAAAACTGATGATATAAATCCTATACTTAAAAGCGATTTCGATCTACATTCTTGATGTTTTTTTATGATTAACCATGATAAACGCGGGAAGCTATAATTAATCCATTTTCAACTTCAAGCACTTCAGCAACATTCATATCCGGCTCACCATTTACTTTCCTTACATATTCCATAAATACCCTCACATTATTGGCAGTTAAGGCTGTAAGGTTATAGCTCAGTGTTGGTAGCTTATCAAAAGCTTCCTGCCACCATTCGCGCATAGCATTTTTACCAATAATCAATCCACCGGTTTCCGGTTTTCGTATTTTCAACTTAGGGCTAAAATGCCTGGCATCAGGATGATACAGCGCCAGTAGTTTTTCTAAATCATGTGTATTAAAAGCTTCCAGCCAGGTTAAGGCAATAGCTTCTATTTTATGTGAATCCATTAAAAGAAATATTTCAGCAAAAATAGTTCAAAAATTGCAGATAAAAGTTTCTCAAAATTATTAAAGCCAAATCTATTTTGTTATTTTTACATACAAATCATTATAATGAGTAGTGTGCGTATAAAACTGTTGTTTCTTTTCTTATTTCTATATTCTATTTGCTTTTCACAGGTAAACCCAAACAATATCACTATTGCCAGAGATTCCTTTGGGGTTCCACATATTTTCGCACCAACAGATGTTGAGGTAGCTTATGGTTTGGCCTGGGCACATTGCGAAGATGATTTTGAGCATATTCAACTAATGTTGATTGCTGCCAATTCCCGTATGGCGGAAGTTACCGGCAAAGATGGCGCTGCTACTGATTATTTTGTTCAATTCATAAAATCCCGGGAAACCGTTGAACGATATTATGAAAGAGATCTGTCAACTGATTACAAAAAAACAATTCAGGCTTATGCCGATGGACTGAATGCTTTTGCACTTGCACACCCGAAAGAAATAAAACTTAAAAACATCTTCCCTGTTACTGCAAAAAATATCCTCTCCGGATACCAATTGATACTCACAAGTATGATTGGAGTGCCAAGGGCTCTCGAATATATAATTAAAGGGAAGCCCGATGATTATATTTTTAATGCCAGTGCAGGATCCAACGGTATTGCTGTGAGTTCCAAATTGACTGGCGATAGTTCGGCCTATTTACTTATTAATCCTCATGTGCCTTTGGAAGGACAAGCATCCTGGTATGAAGCTCATGTTTGCAGTGAGCAGGGATGGAACATGTATGGTGCCTTGATTCCCGGGATGATGTCTCCTGCTATGGGCTGCAATGAACATATTGGCTGGGCAATCACTTTTAACTGGCCTGATTATGTTGATATTTATGAGATGGAGATAAATCCTAAAAATGAAAATCAGTATAAATTTGATGGAGAGTGGTATACTTTTGAAGTACGACAGATCCCTTTAAGAGTCAAAACAAAACTGGGAATAATTAAGGTAAAAAAGGAAGCCTTGTGGTGCATTTATGGTCCCGCGTATCGCACAAAAAAAGGGGTGTATGGAATGCGTTATAATACAATGTTTAACATTAAAGCCGCTGAACAATGGTTCAACCTAGGTAAAGCAACAGAGTTTATGTATTTTTATTCTGCAATGCAAATGCAGGGTATTCCTCTTTTTAATTTTATTTATGCGGATGATGCCGATTGTATTTCTTATTTATTTAATGCCGCACTGCCTCATAGAAATCCTGATTATAATTGGCAAAAAGTTGTTCCCGGGAATACTTCAAAAACATATTGGAATCAATTTTATACGTTGAATGAATTACCGCAAAAAAACCGCCCTAACTGTGGTTATGTATACAATACCAATAACAGCCCTTTCCGTTGTACAGCTCCAAACGAAAATCCAAATGAAGCTCTTTTTAATAAAGAATCAGGTTTCAACTGGAACAGAACCAACAATCGCGATTTGCGCTTTAATGAGTTGATGGAAGGAAAAACACATATTACTTTTCAAGAGTTTAAAAACATAAAATATGACTGCAGCTACCCTAAACAAGCTGGAGGCATTTATAAAACATTCAAACCAATTTACGCACTTAAAGAACAGGATTATCCGGATATAGCTGATGCGATTGCTAAACTAAAAATATGGAATTTCTCAGGTTATACCGATAACAGGGAAGCTGCTTTAGTTACGTTTACATTTAATTATTTGTTTGAAAAAAAAGAAGCATCCTATAATGAATTGGAAATTGGAATTGAATACGATACAGAGCTGTTGATTGAAGCCATCCGTTACGCAAAAAAACAATTAATAAAATATCACAAAAGTATTGATGTGCCTTTTGGCGATGTGCAGCGCTTGGTGCGGGAAGACAAAACATATGCCGTTCCGGGCTTGCCGGAATGTTTGATGGCAATGGTAAGTGTTGAAACTAAAAATGGAGATTTGCGTGCAATAAATGGAGATTCATTTATCATGTTCGCGAAGTTTTCAAAAAAAGGAAATTCTTATGAAACGGTTGTGCCATACGGAGAATCCCGCAGGAAAGAAAGTCCGCACTTAATGGATCAAATGAAATTATATAGCAAACAACAAACTAAATCAATCACACTTGACAAAGCAAAAGTGTTGCAATCGGCTATACGCACTTATCATCCACAATAAAAATCAGAGAATTAGAGAAACGGAGAGTTGGAAAATTAAACAATATACTGGGTCAACAAATTACTAACAAATCACTAAATCATTAAATTTCAACAAATCACTAAATAAATTATGCCATTAAAAAACGATTTAATTTTAAGAGCTGCGCGAGGCGAAAAGGTTGAACGCACACCTGTTTGGCTGATGCGCCAAGCAGGACGTATATTACCCGAGTACAGAAAGGTCCGTGCTAAAATGGGAGGATTTAAAGAATTGGTAGAGACACCCGAATTTGCTTGCGAAGTTACCATACAGCCTGTGGATATTTTAGGTGTGGATGCCGCCATTATCTTTTCCGATATCCTTGTTATTCCGGAAGCAATGGGCTTACCATATCAAATGATTGAAGCAAAGGGGCCTTGGTTTGAAAAAACTATTAAAACAGCGAATGATATTGCACAACTTAAAATTGCAACGGCTGATGATCTGCACTATGTGATGGATGCCATAAAACTTACTAAAAGCGGATTAAACGATCGTGTTCCATTAATTGGTTTTGCAGGTGCGCCCTGGACAATTTTCGCGTATATGATTGAAGGCAGTGGAAGTAAAACATTTTCACAGGCAAAAAAATTCTTATACACTCAACCCGTTTTATCTCACCTGTTGTTGCAAAAAATTACTGACAGCACTATTAATTATTTAAAAGGACAAATTACAGCAGGAGCCGATATGTTGCAATTATTCGACAGCTGGGCTGGAGTATTATCACCTGAACAGTACAAAGAATTTGCGTTAAAATATATTTCTCAAATATGTGATGCTATTACGGAAGTTCCTCTTACTGTTTTTGCAAAGGATGCTCACTTTGTCCGCAAAGACCTGGCGCTGCTAAATTGCAATTCCATAGGTTTGGATTGGACCATGGATATTGCTGAGTCACGTGAGCTCATTGGAAATACTAAAACACTGCAAGGCAACATGGACCCTTGTTTACTGTATGCCGATTATACAAGTATCAAAAATGAAACTATAAAAATGCTCAAAGCATTCGGACCTCAAAGGCACATTGCAAATTTGGGACATGGCTTATATCCGGATATAGAGAAAGATAAAGTGATCTGTTTTGTCGAAACAATAAAAGAATTTAGATTTTAAACTGGACACGGAATAAGGCCTCATTTGTTTGTTGTTAACCGTTATAGTAAAAATGAAAGTACCTATAATACATACAAAAGCATTTTTTCAAAAGGCCCTTTTGCTTTTTGCATCGTTGCTACTGTGTGTTATTTCATTTGCTCAAAAAAAAGAAAAAAATCTGGTGCCTAATCCAAGCTTCGAGAAGCATAAAAATAAATCCACTGTTATAAAAAATGCCGTACCTTGGTTAGGTGTAGGAACAGTTGATTATTTCCTGAAAGCGGATAAGAAGGACACTTCCAGAAGCAAAGGTGCTCATTCAGGAACCTGTTACGCAGGTTTACGTTTTCAGCCAAACTATAAGGAATATATGTATGTAAAATTAACTGAACCTCTGGAAAAAGGGAAAACGTATGATTTTATGATGCATGTAAAATTGGTGAGAAGCAGCACCGTAACGGTTAAACAATTGGGGGTGTATTTTTCTGATAAACCTTTCAAAATCGGGATGACTTTCGATAAAGAAGGAATAATAGATTCCACTTACGGTAAAGGCATTGCCGGAACCCTTGGCTGGATACCCATTGAGGGGCAATACAAGGCTCATGGTGGTGAAAAATATATTATTATTGGAAATTTTAAAACCAGAATGAAGGACGATTTTGTTCGAATAAACAAATGGAACATTTTTAAAAGCCGGGAAGCATATTATTATGTTGATGATATATCAGTCATTAAAAAGTTAAATGCCGCAGATTCAGCGATTCTAAAACAAGCTGAGATCCATCTTGAGGGAAATAAAATAGTGAGCACATTGCCCGATACATTTACAACAGGACAAGTTATTGAAATAAAAAACATTCAATTTGAAAATGGAAGCGCCAACCTGTTAAAATCTTCCTTCAGCGTGTTAGATGAACTGGTTCGGGTGCTTAATGATCACCCATTTATGGAAATACAAATTAACGGACATACGGACAATCAAGGAAAAGAAACAGTAAATCGTAAATTATCTAAAGCAAGAGCAAAAGCTGTTTATGATTATCTGTTGGCACAGAGCGTAATAAACCCAATGACTTATAAGGGATTTGGACCTTCACAGCCTCTTGCGCCAAATGATACGGATGAGAATAAAGCAAAAAACAGAAGAGTGGAGTTTATAATTTTAAAACAATAAAAACAGATTACATGTTATTCTTTTCGTCAAAGATTGAGGAGCAAGGAAAATAGATAAAACAGCAAATTAAATAGTATCTGATTAGTAGAAATAATATTCGTCAATTGACAGACATTTAAAACTAATAAACCTATGAGTGACTTTAAAAAAGGAGATAAGAAAATAATTAGTGCCTGGACGTTTTATGATTGGGCCAATTCATCATATCCTTTAGTTATAACAGCTGCTATTTTTCCAATATTTTATGTAAATGTTACAGGCACCAAAGATGCAAATGGAATCATAATTAGTGATGTGGTAACTTTATTTGGCAGACATTTTAAAAACACAGAATTATACGATTACATAGTTGCCCTTTCGTTTATTATTGTATCCTTATCCTCACCTGTGTTATCTGGTATCGCTGATTACAGCGGAAGCAAAAAACGTTTTATGCAGTTCTTTTGTTACCTGGGTTCTCTATCCTGTGCATCATTATATTTTTTCAGTGCCGAAAATTTAGGATTAGGATTATTATCTATTTTATTTGCCAGTGTAGGTTATTGGGGCAGTGTTGTTTTTTACAATGCATACTTACCTGAAATCGCAGAACCTGCGGATCATGACAAAGTGAGTGCAAAGGGTTATGCAAAAGGGTATTTTGGAAGTGCTTTACTTTTGATCATTAATTTAATTTTGATAAAACAATTTAACATGCCTGCAAAATATTCATTCGTCACAGTTGCTTTGTGGTGGGTTGGTTTTGCACAAATAACTTTTGCAAAGTTACCAACTTCAAAAAGGAAGCATTTATCTGAAGGGAATGTTATTACAAAAGGATTTAAAGAATTGCAAAAAGTATGGAATGAACTTAAGCATATTAAACGATTAAAACGTTTCCTTATCTCCTTCTTTATTTATAGCATGGGGGTGCAAACAGTAATGTTAATGGCTGTTATGTTCGCAAAAAAAGAAGTTAAAGATCTGGTTGAAGTTACAGAAACTGTTAATGGGGTTATCACAACCTCCTTTAAAGAAGTTCCCATTCAGGATGCATCATTAATTGCCAGTATATTGTTAATTCAATTTCTTGGAATAGCAGGAGCTTATTTATTTTCATTCATCTCCCGCAAGATCGGAAATATCAAAACATTGGGCCTTAGTTTATTTATCTGGATCGCAATCTGTTTTACCGTTTATAAATATGTACACACCTCCTTCTCCTTTTATGTTATTGCAGCATTGGTTGGATTAGTAATGGGTGGTATTCAGTCTTTATCGCGTTCAACATATTCCAAACTTCTGCCTGAAACAGAAGACCATGCATCCTACTTTAGCTTTTTTGATGTCTGCGAAAAAATAGGCATTGTTATCGGGATGCTTTCATTTGGTTTTATAGAAGGAGTAACAGGAGGTATGCGCAATTCTGTATTAGCATTGATAGTATTTTTTGTAATTGGTTTTTTAGTTTTGCTAACCATACCAAAAACAAAAAATGTAAGTTGAGGTCAGTAGGCAATTTATCAATTTAACAGTAGGCAATTACATTGGGTAATAAGCAATAGGCAGTTAGTATTAAGCAAATTAACAAACCGCCCGAATGTCTGATGTCTTTCAGTCGGGAAGGTTTAGCAAACACAGATTCGTAAATTCGTATAAATTCGTAATTCGTAGTAAAATGATTGTAGATATATTTATTCCCTGTTTTATTGACCAGATCTATCCGGATACCGGATTAAATATGGTAAAAATTTTAGAGAAGGTGGGTTGTGGCGTAAATTACAATCCTGAACAGACATGTTGTGGTCAACCTGCTTTTAATGTTGGTCACTGGGCCGAGTGTAAAGAAGTTGGCGAAAAGTTTATCCGTGAGTTTCAGAACGATCGTTATATTGTTTGTCCTTCGGCATCTTGCGTGGGAATGATAAAAAATTATTATCCCGACATGTTCCATAACTCTGTTTTACATAATGAGTATAAACAAATTCAGAAAAATATTTTTGAGTTTTCTGATTTTATGGTGAACGTTTTAAAAATTACCGATATCGGTGCCACACTTAATGGAATTGGGACGTTTCATGATTCCTGTGCTGCTTTACGCGAATATGGGATAAAACGCGAGCCAAGAGTATTACTTGAAAAAGTGCGGGGATTAGAAATGCGTGAAATGAAAGATTCTGATGTGTGTTGTGGTTTTGGAGGAAGTTTTTCCGTAAAATTTGAACCAATTGCAGTTGGCATGGGCGAACAGAAATTAGAAAATGCTCTTCAAACAAGCGCAGAATACATGATATCTACGGATGCTTCATGTCTCATGCACATTGATGGCGTTGCGAAAAAACAAAACAAAAACATTAAAATGATGCATTTATGTGATGTACTGGCTTCGGGATGGGACTAATAATTACTGCGGATTGCGGATTGTCGATTGCGGGTTGAAAAACTCTCAATCTGCAATTGCTCATTTTACTTTATTCTTTTAACAGCATCTTCAAACTCCTTTGTGTTTTTTATTCCACTAAACACCTCATCGCTTTGCAAGCGGGTAATATCAATAAATCCATTTTCAATAGCAAAGTTCAAAAATTTAATTGCTTCCTTGTTATTTCCATTTTTAGCAAAGACCTCCGACATTAAATAATAAGCTTCATTATTTGTTGGGTCAACTAACAAATAAATTTTACCATAAAAATCGGCTGCAGGAAGGTTATTTTGTTTTAGTGCTCCAGCTGTATTCATATAAGCTGCTAAACTCAAAAAGCTGAGCAGCCGCTTGTTCATCATTACTTTATTTTTGTCGGTACCCGTTTTAATTTTCTGATTTAATGTTGCAATATTCTTATTCCACCAGCTAAGATTTTGAGTCTGCAATGCTTTTAAATACTGCTGTTTTAATTCTTCTTCTTCAGTCCAGATACCTTCTTCCAGTTTTAATTGTTTGTCAACTTCAGGATCAGATTGTAAGGCTTTGTATATTGAATAGCAGGGCGACAAATCTGCCAGGCCATCATAAAAATTAATGGTTTTCTGACATAACTTATATGTTTCAAATACTTGTTTTTTTTCTTGATACAATTCGATTTGCTTTAATGCAGGTTGATAACGTTTTGCGATTAACGCATCATTTTGGGTCGCACTATTTTTTCTCATATCATTTAATGCTAACCACCAAAAGGCTTCATCCATAATACCTACAGCCGGCCACTCATGCTTACCATCAAAAGTAATCAGCAGGTGTTTAATATTTTGTCCGGCTAAATCAATCATATCGTATTTTCTCATTTCCACATAATTAAAATCTTCATTGCCTACTATTCCCAAAAAAGAGTAATTATTTCGGGGAGCGTTCGTTTTAGCCATGGGCGCTGAAGCTCCACAGCAAATAACAGAGGCAATAGAACCATTTGTAATTGCCAGAGCATTAGCGACACGAGCCCCACCAGAAAAACCTAAGACATAAATACGCTGGGTATTAACCGATAATCGATTCCCAACATCAGCAAATAATTTGTTGGCTATATTTTGTGACTCTTCCCAGGTGGTTCCGTTTTTTGAATTATTTGAGCCAACTAAAATATAACCGTATTGTTCGGCCAGCTCTTTATATAGAGATACCGGCAGTTTCCCTTCCGCATGAGGATCAAAAACATATATAACAGGGTAGTTTTTTTCTGTTGAATAATTAGCAGGTAAATACAAAGCATAACTTTGAGAAGCATCCTTTTTACAAATTACCTGATCAATGATCTGTCCTTTGGGAAAGTCTTCTTTTAAGGATATTGAATCGGTGGATTGCTGCCCCTTATCATTTTTAGAATCACTTCCGGTTGAGCAAGATTGGAACGTAAACGCGGAAGCTAAAATTAGCGCGCAAAGACGCAAAGACGCAAAGCAACTAAAAAAAACGCCAACTCTGCAAATTTGTGAGAAACACAAAACAGTGGAGGCATTGCAACAAAGCAACAAAAAACCTTTGCGGCTTTGAGGCTTTGAGAGAGTAACCAAATAAAAAAGCATATTAAATAATTTTATAGTTTTTATATTCACCAATCTTCCAACCAAATTTTTTCTCAATGAACATAAGTACTTTTAGCTTGAGAGATAATTTTTTTATGGTAGGATCGAATGAAAATTTCCAATTCATTTTGCTAATGCGCTCTTGCATTACAATAGGGTGTGTTCCTTTAAAATGTTCTATTGAATCAATGGTAGAATAATCAAACTTATCAACTTGCGGAATATTTTGTTTCATCCATTCGTCAGTATGCCAGAGCTTATGAAATGTCTGCTGTTTGGCTTGCTGAGCTTCCGGAGGTTTCACCCACCCATAATGATATACGTTAGCCGCAATCGCTTTCACTTTTAGCTTCTTCCCATTTTTCCGGAACCCCTGGGCATCTTTATAGGATGAAATCGCTTTATCATTTCGTACTACCCGTATCTCTTTACGATACCAACGCCTTGCATCACCCACATAATCGTATGAACCGTATAAATGAGTATAATCGAACAATAAACCTTCAATGTTTTTATCATCTTTGTATTGTTCCATTGCAGCTTTTATAACAGGCAATTGCTGTTCATGAATTACTTCATCACCTTGTATATAAAATGCCCAATCGCTGTCAACTGAAATCGCAGCAAATGCTTTATTGGTTTCATCAGCCAATACTCGCCCTCCCTCACGCAGCGAATCATTCCAAACAGTTTCAACAATTTTTATTTTACTTGACTTGATCGACCTTATTAATTCTAATGTGCCATCTTCAGATAAACCAACTGCCACAATCATTTCATCACAGATCGGAAGAATGGAAGTAATGGCCTCCACAATTGGATAATCGAATTTAATTGCATTGCGCACAAAGGTAAAAACACTTACTTTCATTGGAGCCGATTGAGATTTTGAAAGCTTGAATATACTTAATAAAACTAAACCTTAAATCGTATTAAATTTATGTTGTATAATTCTTTTTGAAATTTATTTTTCTTATTATTGTAGTAATACTGAGTTTAAGGACTTTAAAAGTGTTTTTTGTTTTTTAGTGCAACAATTTTCACTAAAGTATTGTTATAGAGAAAAATGAAAAAAAACATAAAACATCTTTTCACATTTATTTTTGTCTTTATTGCATGCTTCTTAAATGCGAAGCCTACAATAAGATCAAATTCAAACAAAATTATTGATTCCCTTCATATTATTTTAAAAAAAGCAAAAGAAGATACCACCCAGGTAAACACCTTAAATGCTATCAGCAGAGAATATCTAAAAGCAGATAACTATAAACAGGCATTGCAAAATGCTGAAGAGGCTCTACAACATGCCGAAAAGTGCAACTACAAAAGAGGACTTATTAATTCCTATAACATAATTGGAATTGCTTATAGAAATTTGGCTAATTACGAAAAGGCCTTGGATATTAATTTGAAGTCATTAATGATCTGCCAGGAAAATGGAGAAAAAAATGGAATAAAGGATGCATTTCTTAGTATTGGGATGGTTTATATGAATCAGGGTAACAACAAGAAAGCTTATGAAAATTATTTAAACTGTTTAAAAATCTGCGAGGAAATAGGAGACAATAAAGGCATAGCAGCTGCTTATAATAACATCGGACTTCTTTTTCTGCTAGAAAACAATCATGAAAAAGCATTAGAAAATCATTTAAAAGCATTAAAAATCAGGAATGAAATTCAGGATAAACCTGGAATTGCAATGTGTTATAATAATATAGGAAATATTTATTTAAGGCTGGAAAATTTCGAAAGTGCGTTGGATAATTATTTAAAATCTTTAAAAATACGAGAAGCTAACGGTGATAAATACGGAATCGCAACTTCTTTCAATAATATCGGACTTGTTTATTGGCACAAAGCCAATTATCAAAAAGCATTGTATTATCACCTCAAGTCTTTAAAAATCAGGGAAGAGATCGGAGATAAAAATGGACTTGCAATGTCTTACAATAATATCGGAGACACCTATGCGAAACAGGAAAGTGTCGAAAAAGCAATTGATTACTTAAATCTGTCATCAGTGTTATTTACTGAAATAGGACAAAAAAATGGCATTAAGGAAAGCTATGTATCCTTATACAAATTATACGACAAAAAAGGTGATTATAAACAAGCATTGAAATACCATAAACTATATTCAGATATAAAGGATTCATTATTGAATGAACAATCCAGCAGACAAATTGCTGAGATGGATGCTAAATATGAGTCGGAAGAAAAGGAAAAAAATATTGAACTTTTAACCAAAGACAAGGCACTTCAACAAGCTGACATAAACAAACAAAAATTTATTCGCAATGGTTTTATTACCGGATTGATCCTTACTCTATTACTTGTTATTATTCTTTACAATAGATATTTAATAAAGAAAAAACTCTTTACAACACTAAGTAATGCTAACAACGAACTAATTCAAAAGAATACGCTCATAGAAAAACAGAAAGAAAAAATAATAGACAGTATTACGTATGCTCAGCATATTCAACAAAGTATTTTGATTGAAGAAAGCGAAATACAAAAGATCCTCCCTGATTCTTTTATTTATTACCAACCAAAAGATATTGTAAGCGGAGATTTTTACTGGTGCTCGAAAATAGAGGATAAAATTATTTTAGCAGCAATTGACTGTACTGGGCATGGTGTACCCGGAGCCTTCATGAGCATGATAGGAAACACCCTCTTAAACCAAATCGTAAATGAAAAGCATGTTACAATGCCCTCAGAAATACTTCGGCAATTAAACAAAGGAATTTATCAGGCGCTGCATCAGGAAAAAGAAGAAACATTGTCGCGGGATGGAATGGATATTGCATTGTGCAGCATTGATTATAAAAACAATCAATTGGAATATGCAGGGGCACAAAACCCCATGTATTTGGTATCAGACAATGAGTTAACTGTTGTAAAAGCAGACAGGCAAACAATAGGTGGTGGTGGAATGATATCAAAGAAAGAAAATCCTTTAAAAAGAGAATATACGAATCATGTTATTCCAATAAAAAAGGACATGTGCATTTACCTGTTTTCAGATGGGTATATGGATCAGTTCAGGGGAAGCGACAGAAAGAAATTCGGAATTCAAAAGTTTAAAGACTTAATATTGGCCAATCAATCTTTGAGTATGCAAAAACAAAAAGAAGTGATGATTATGGAACATGAAAACTGGAAAGAAAATGCGCACCAGATAGATGATATTCTGATAATAGGATTAAG
>JAZKBX010000215.1:0-7579 GCA_040388455.1 Bacteroidota bacterium | reverse complement strand
CCAATTGCTATACAAAGCACAGATCAAGCGGCTTTGAACCGGTTGACAATTACAGTTAATGTTAAATATACCTGTGCATTTGATGAAAAGAAAAACTATGAACAAACGTTTTCGCGCTTCTTTGATTATTCTAGTACACAGAGTCTTGCAGCAGTGGAAGATCAGTTGATCAGAGATATTAATGAGCAATTGGTACAAGATATTTTTAACAGAACTTTAAATGATTGGTAGATCTAATAAAGTTTAAAGTTCTAAGTTTAAAGTTCAAAAATCAAAATTCCGAAATCCGAAAAATGAATCGTAATCAATTCATATCATTTATGGACAATCCCGATAAATTATCGGGGAGTGATGGCATTTTGCTGGCTGAATTATTAAAAAGCTTTCCTTATTTTCAAACGGCACATTTAT
This sequence comes from Bacteroidota bacterium, assembly GCA_040388455.1. Taxonomy (GTDB): domain Bacteria; phylum Bacteroidota; class Bacteroidia; order 2-12-FULL-35-15; family 2-12-FULL-35-15; genus 2-12-FULL-35-15. Next base: position 7,168 of record JAZKBX010000215.1, on the reverse strand, counting down.
TATATGCTAAAAGCTTGCATAATGAGCATAGTGTTCATTACAATACACAGCTGAAAACAACTGCAACATACGCAACAGACCGCAAAGTGCTTCATTATTTGATCACGAATAAATCAGAAGCTAAGATTGAAATTGTTGATGCACCTGAAAGTCACAAAATAGCAGAGGAAAATAAGAACGTTAAAATTGAGCAACTTGTTAAAGAAGAAGTTGAACAGCCTATTGCTACTGAGGTCGTTCAAACAACAACTGAAACAACGGCTATTGAAATAATTGAAACTGAGGTACAAATAACAGCAGAAATTGAAACTCACGAAATAGCTGAAGAAAATAAGAATATTAAAGTTGAGCAACTTATTGAAAAAGAAGCGGAACAGTATATTGCTGTTGAGATCGTTAAAACAACATCTGAAATAGCGACCTCTAAAATAATTGAAGCCGAGGTACAAATAACAGAAGAAACAGTTACTTCAGAGATCACTGTTATTGAACAAGCTATAATTGATGAAAACATTGAATTTACAGAACAAATTAAGGAAATTGTTGTTGAACAGCAGGTTATAATTGAAAATGTAACAGGAACCACTAAAGAATTCAAAGCAGATGCAATCGAAAAAATTGATGCCTCTACTCTGATCACCACAAGCAAAGAAGAAATCATTACCAATAATACAATAGAGAATACTGAAGAAGTTATTATTGATGAATTGGAAAAGGAATTTTTAGCACAAGCCGCTATTTCAGTAATAGAACTAGAAGTATCTAACACAGAACTACTTACCGAAAATGAAAAACTTGTCGAATTTAAAGATGAGCAAGTACCTGTTCGGGTAAATTTTGTTTTAAATACTCCAATTGAACCTTCAATTGTTACAACTATTGAAATACCTGAAATTGAAAATGCTGAAACAGAAGTTTCGATCTCACACACAGAAAACTTTGACAGTTCACAGGCACATTCATTTACCGACTGGCTGAAACATGCATCAAACGCTAACGAACCGGCTATTGTAGAAAACAAATTGGATGAAAGTTCAAGCAAAAAAGCTGCAGCTGATCTAATTGACAAATTTTTGCGTGAAGAGCCAAGAATGTCTAAGCCAAAAACTGAATTTTACAATCCGGTGAATATGGCAAAGCAAAGTGTGGCAGAAGATATTACTTTTGTAAGTGAAACTTTGGCTAAAATATTCGTGCTCCAGGGCAATTATATCAAGGCATTGAAGGCTTATGAAAATTTACGTTTGAAATATCCAGAAAAAAGGCTTTACTTTGCAGCCCAAATTAAAAATTTACGAAAACTAATTAATCAACAAAAACAATAAACATGGGAACTGTCATTTCAATATTAATTATCATAGTTTGTTTACTTTTAATACTTGTAGTATTAGTACAGAACTCTAAAGGTGGTGGATTGGCCTCCTCTTTCGCTTCATCAAATCAAGTAATGGGTGTGCGTAAAACAGGCGATTTTTTAGAAAAAGCAACATGGACCCTCGCTGTTTCATTATTAGCATTATGTTTAGTTTCTACCGCCTATAACCATCCTTCAGAAGGCACTGAAACCGGAACAGAATCAGTTACCCGTCAAAAAGGCGAAAATGCAGGAACAGAAACACCTGCACCAGCGGCTTTGCCAACTGCAGCGCCAACTTCTGTGCCGCCAACAAATACAGCACCTCCTACTAAATAGGGAATTAAAATATTAATTTTAAAAATGTCAGAGTGTCACCACGCTCTGACATTTTTTGTTTGATTTTAATCCTAAGACTGCAAAATTGTCTTTATTGAGGATTGATACTCCCTTTGGCACAATAACTGACAAGAGAACAGCGAAATTTTAAATTCTAAAAATCAATTAAACTTTAAAATCATAAGAAAATGGCAAAAGAAAACACAAAAGCAAGTATCAAACCCGTTGCTGGAAGTCAAAACAGAGTTGTGGTAGAAGCATCTGCGGCAGAAGAAAAAACCAAAGGTGGAATTATTATACCTGATACTGCAAAAGAGAAGCCTCAAAGAGGAAAAGTGATTGCAGTAAGTGATATTGATGAAAAAGGTAACAAACCATCTGTAAAAGTGGGCGATACTGTATTGTATGGTAAATATGCAGGTACAGAAGTTCAATTAGAAGGGAAAGATTACCTGATCATGCGTGAAACAGATATTTTCGCGATAGTGTAATTTAAGAATTAAAGAATTATAAATTTAATAAATCAAAAAACAAAATGGCAAAAGATATTATATTTAACATTGATGCGCGTGACCGTTTAAAAAAAGGTGTTGACGCTTTAGCAAATGCAGTGAAAGTAACATTAGGACCAAAAGGACGTAATGTTATTATCGATAAAAAATTTGGTGCACCAATCATCACAAAAGATGGTGTTACCGTTGCTAAAGAAATTGAATTAAAAGATCCTGTTGAAAACATGGGAGCTCAAATGTTGAAAGAAGTTGCATCTAAAACAGCTGACGCTGCAGGTGATGGAACTACAACAGCAACAGTTCTTGCACAAGCTATCGTTACTGCAGGTTTAAAAAACGTAGCAGCGGGTGCAAATCCAATGGATCTGAAACGTGGTATTGACAAAGCCGTTTTGGCGGTTGTAGAAAACCTTAACAAACAATCACAAAAAGTAGGTGATGACAATAAAAAAATTGAGCAGGTTGCTACTATTTCAGCAAACAATGACAATACTATCGGAAAACTAATTGCGGAAGCAATGAAAAAAGTTAAAAAAGAAGGTGTTATCACTGTTGAAGAAGCAAAAGGAACTGAAACTACTGTTGAAGTAGTTGAAGGTATGCAATTTGATCGTGGATACATTTCTCCGTATTTTGTTACTGATGCAGACAAAATGCAAGCAGTATTGGAGACTCCGCTTATCTTGATCACTGATAAGAAAATTTCAAGTATGAAAGAATTACTTCCAGTTCTTGAAAAAGCAGTTCAAACAGGTAAACCAATTTTAATTATTGCTGAAGATGTGGATAGCGAAGCGTTAGCTACATTGGTAGTAAATAAGATCCGTGGTTCATTAAAAATTGCTGCTGTTAAAGCTCCAGGATTTGGTGACAGAAGAAAAGCAATGTTAGAGGATCTTGCAATTCTTACCGGTGGTACTTTAATCTCAGAAGAAAGAGGTTATAAATTAGAAAATGCTGATCTATCAATGCTTGGAACAGCAGAAAAAATTTCTATCGATAAAGACAATACAACTATTGTTGGTGGAAAAGGTAAAAAAGTGGATATCGCATCTCGTGTTAACCAGATAAAAGCACAAATCGAAACTACTACATCAGATTACGATAAAGAAAAATTGCAGGAGCGTTTGGCTAAATTAGCCGGTGGTGTTGCTGTATTGTATGTTGGTGCTGCTACTGAGGTAGAAATGAAAGAAAAGAAAGACCGTGTAGATGATGCATTATCTGCAACACGTGCTGCTGTTGAAGAAGGAATTGTACCGGGAGGTGGTGTTGCATTTATCCGTGCAATTGATGCATTGGATAAATTAAAAGGCGCTAATGAAGATGAATCAACAGGAATTGCTATTGTTAAACGTGCAATTGAAGAGCCATTACGTCAAATCGTTGCCAATGCTGGTGGTGAAGGTGCTGTAATTGTTCAGAAAGTACGTGAAGGCAAAAATGATTTCGGTTACAATGCACGCACAGATAAATTTGAAAATTTACTTGCTGCAGGTGTTATTGATCCAACTAAAGTTACACGTATCGCTTTAGAAAATGCTGCTTCAATAGCTGCAATGCTATTGACCACAGAATGTGTATTAGCTGATCAAAGAGAAGAATCGCCTGCAATGCCAATGGGTAATCCAGGTATGGGCGGTATGGGTGGAATGATGTAATCACCAAATACTATTATTAAAAAAAAAACCTCTTGATCTATTTCAAGAGGTTTTTTTTTGATCTGTTTTCCGAGTGATAGCAGTTATGTATCTGATAAAAACTATCTTGATAAAGTAAAAGAACCTTTTTCTGTTGACGTTTTGGTACTACATGGAGTGTTGTACTCGATAGTGTACTTATAGACCCCATCCTCAACTCTTTTAGAATCAGGAGTTTTACCATCCCAGTCTTTATTACAATCATAAGATTCGTATACAACTTTACCAAGGCGATTAACTATTTTTATATGATAATCATTTACATTTTGAGTAATAATTTTTAAAATGGGAATATCCAAATTACTACTGAATTTAACTTTTTGGGGGACGTTTATAATTGGTATAAACCCCCGATTTATAATGTTTAAAGTATCTGTAGTAGCGCACATTCCATTGTTTACAGAAACATAGTACGTTCCTGTTTTATTTACCTTAATCATGTGAGAAGTATCACCTGTAGACCATAAATAGGTTGCACCTGTATTTGAAGCATTTAATACAGTGGAATCTTTTCCGCAAAGCGTAATGTCATTTCCCAGAAATACTTTAGGAGAAGGTTCAAATGTTATGTCTACTGTATCAGAATTGCTACAAAAACTATTTGAAACTTTAACCCAATAAGTCCCGCTTGAGGCAATTTTTATACTTTGAGTATTTTCCCCTGTTGACCAAAAACAGGATACCAAGCCAGATCCGCCATTTAATGTTTGAACTCTCCCATCGCATAACAACAGATCCTCTCCTATATTAACTTTTGGCGTAGGCAGATGTTTTACAAGAATTGTATCAGAACCAGAACACCCTTTATTAGTGACATTTACCCAATATTTACCAGCATTAGAAATGTTTATTTTTTGTTCATATTCGGAAGTTGACCATTTATAATTCATTCCATTGTTATGCGCATTTAAAACGATGGATTGATCCCGGCAGATCGATGTATCATTTCCAAGTTTTACTTTGGGATAGGAAGATATGGTAACCGTATGCGAAATGGTATCAATACCTGCCGAATCTTTTACATATAAATTAACACTGTATTCTCCCGGTGCTTTATAAAAATGCGAAGGAGCAAGCTTAGTGGACGTATTCTTTTTCCCAGCTCGGTCATCTCCAAAATCCCATACTACATTTGGATGACGGCCTGAACATCCTGCAGACTCAAAAACAAAATTGGTTGTTTCTTTAAGGCAAACATTCTTAAACGTAAAATTATTTTTGGTTTTATAAATTTCAGATTGAATGTGATCGGAAATGCCTAATGCTAATGAAGATTTTGTTGTGATCTTAGAAAATTCAGGCTTAGAAGAATTTGGATTTTTTACAACTGTAATTTGGTTTCCTTTATCAAATGTGATATACAATCTCCCGTCAGCACCTAACTCTATCTGACCAGGCCCGGTAACACCTACAGCGGTATCTGCGGGTGTTGAAGCAATATGATATGACTTAATTTTTTCTGTTGAAAAATCATATTGAAAAAAATTATTCTTTTTATTTTCATACCAATTGGTCATATATGCCTTTGATCCATCAGGTGCAAATTCCATTCCGTACAGACCATTGCCACCACTGGGTAATGTTATTGTTTTGGGATTATCAATGATCCCAGTGTATGCATCAAGATCACAAACAAAAGCAGTGGAAGTTGGATTGTTTGAAAACGAAATTCCCATTTTTCCGCTATGATAATCCATTTCTCCACGCCCAAGAAAAATTTCCGGACCGGAATAATCATACATAATTGTTCCGGGAGAAATACCGTTTTCATCAATTAAATATTTCTTAAAACCAATTTCGCAGGCATAAGCAAGCAGCCAGTAACTGTTTCGGCATGGGCGTTTGATGATCTCAAGTCCCTCTGCAACATTAGCAGTATCTACAATAACATTTAAATTAACCACTGCTCCAAGTCCATCTTCCAATTTCATATCTACCACACTGCAATATAAACTGGAACAGAATTCGGCATTATAAAAAACATAAAATTTATTTGGGTCATTCGGGAAAGGACAAATATCAATTTCGGATGAGGATGAATTTGCATAAATGTTTTCTGAACCCGACATTAAAGCATTAAGCTTATTATATATTCCATCGGCATTCACAAAAAATAAAATATTACCTAAACCATCTTCGGCATGTGCTATCGCTTCAAACCCATTGTTAATACCGGTATAACTAATAGCGGGTTTAGCTGTAGCAAAGTTTAATTTCACAATATTATTACTGCTATTTATAAATAAGTTACGTACCTGAGCAGTAGCAATATTATTTATAATCAATAAAATCAATAAAGAAAAAAAGATGCGAGCCATATATCAATACGAATAAAGGGTTATTATTGGGTATAGCCTCGTTTGACCTTCTATCAAAGATATAGAAATTTATTTTACTTCATTAACTGATATACTTGGGTGTACGACAAATATCACTAAATGGGTTAATATCACCCCTTCGGGGTTTTGCCATTGTGAAATGTTGCATTGTGCTATAATCATTACATCCCTTCGGGATTACTAAGTATTGAATATAAAGCCCGAAGGGCTGTTATTATTATAGAATAAATAAAGATTGGCTTTTTAAAACCCTGAAGGGGTGATATTAGGGAAATTTGTCGTACACCCATATACTTCCATTATTAAAAAATCTTCTATATTTACAATATAATAACTGGCATCTATACAATCATATGAAATCAAAACTACTAACACTTGTTTTAATCGCTTTTGCTATCAGTACATTCGGGCAATTCCCTCAAAACACTTATCAAAGCGCTTCTAATAAATACTACTGGAAAAACAGAAAACCTTACGAAGGTTACTGGCAGCAGGATGTACACTATAAAATAAACGCATCTATTGATGACAAAACAGATATTATTGATGGTGCAATTGAATTGGTCTATACCAATAATTCACCTGATGAATTGCCCTTTGTATATTTTCATTTGTATAGTAATGCCCAGGCTAAAGGCTCTTATTTATCCAGCCTCTACCATAACAACGGTATGAAATTAAAATATGGTAAATACCAGGAACAGGGCCTTGGAACTAATGTTTCAAAGATCACCTTTAACGGAGTTGATCTAAAAATGGAGCAAGATAATACTGTATTAAAAGTATTTCTTCCAAAGCCAATAAAATCAGGCGAAAGCATAACTTTTAAAATTGATTTTAAAACCTATTTTGATAATGGGACCATTCGTAACCGGATGAAATTATTTAATGCCTGGGGCAATAAACATTATGATGTGGTACACT
>JAZKBX010000214.1:0-7777 GCA_040388455.1 Bacteroidota bacterium | reverse complement strand
CGGATACTATCATTCCATTGAAAAAAAGGCTGAGCATCAGCAAACGACCTGATGAACAAAAAACAGAGTAGGATCAATAAAAAACGGATCGATTTCATAGGGATAATGGGTAAACTACTGACATTTAATCATAATCGGTGTAAAGTTTCTGCTAAGCTTGTTTCAGCATCTCTGAGATTCCGAAACAAGTCCGGAAATGACCGACAATACGAAAAACGAAGCCCTGGCCTGATATTAAGTTCTTCAAAAACGAATGTCAAATTACGAATACAACTTTTGCTATTCGTAATTTGGGTGGTTTTGACCACAAATATACTAAAAAAGGTGCCTAAAGCCTAAAACAAAGGGTGATTCAAGCATATTCATTATTAAATTGCCCTGATAGGTATGGGAATTAATTATTATTCTATATTTGCACCCGTATTTTTAAAAATAATAAATTACTATGAAAAACAAAGGTGCAATTAGGCTATTTGCAATTTTACTGGCACTCGCCTGTGCTTATTATTTAATGTTTACATGGGTTGCGGCCGGTATCGAAAACGATGCTGAAGAATTTGCCAAAAACTATGTTTCAAGCCCTGAAGCCGCTGAAGCTGCAAAGAAAGAATCAGATAATCCTTCTGAGCAAAAAACATATTTGGATTATTTATTCAATACTAAAAAGAACTATTACCTTGATTCTTTGAAGAAAAAACCGGTATATGATATCTTCATTACCCAGTATACATACGAGGAAGTTAAAAAACGTCAGTTAAATCTTGGACTTGATTTAAAAGGCGGTATGAATGTTACCCTGGAAGTTTCTGTTGCAGAGATCATCCGCGGACTTTCTAATAACAGTAATGATCCTACTTTTATAAAAGCCCTTTCCCAGGCTATTGAAAGACAAAAAAAAGACCCTAAAAGTTTTGTGATCATTTTTGGTGAAGAGTTCAAAAAAATCAACCCCAATGCAAAACTGGCTATCAATTTTCAAACAATTGAGCTGAAGGGAAAAATTGATTTTAATACTCCTGACGAAGAAGTATTGAAGTTTTTGCAGGAAAGAGTAGAAGATGCAATAGCTACTTCAGAAAATACATTACGCGCCCGTATTGATAAATTTGGTGTAACACAGCCAAACATTCAGCGTTTAGCTTCATCTGGCCGTATTCTAATTGAATTACCGGGTGTTACTGACAAAAAACGTGTTCGTAAATTATTACAGGGAACAGCTAATTTAGAGTTCTGGGAAACATTTGATAATAAAGATATCTATCCATTATTAGAGCAAGCAAATACTCGTTTAAAAGAGATCTTAAGTCCTGTTTCTGATTCTGTTGAAACAGATTCTATTGTTGTTGCAGAAAAAGTAAAAGCTGCTGCTCCTCAAACAAAGACCCTTGCAAAAAATGATACCGTTCTATCAACAAAAAATGACACTTCAACATCGCTATCCGCTCAATTAGGTACATCAATTGATACAACCAAAAAAATTGGCGAAACCAAAGCCGATACAATGGCTAGATTGAGAAAAGAAAATCCGCTTTTTGCAGTATTAAGCCCTGCAATAGGACGTGATGATAAAGGCCAGTCAACTTTAGGCATGGGGCCTGTAATTGGTTATGCTGCTATTGCTGATACAGGTAAGATAAATGCTTATTTCAGAATGCAGAAAATAAAATCAATTTTCAAACCATACACCCGTTTTTTCTGGACATTTAAGGCCGTTGATAAGGAAGAAACTACTGTACAGTTAGTAGCGATAGATGGTTCTAGAGAAAGAGGTAAAGCAGCACTTTCGGGTGATATTATAACCGAAGCACGTAAAGTATTTGATCAGCAAGGTTCAGGTTCTCCTCAAATTTCAATGAGCATGACCTCTGATGCAGCCATTGCATGGAAACATTTAACAAAGGATAATATTGGTAAATCAATTGCTATCGTACTTGATAACAGTGTTTATTCATTCCCAACTGTACAAGGCGAAATTGCAGGTGGAACATCTTCTATCACCGGTAACTTCAGTATTGAAGAAGCAGACGATTTGATCAATATTTTAAAGGCTGGTAAATTACCTGCACCTGCCCGTATTGTTGAAGAAAGCGTTGTAGGGCCTACACTTGGTGCTGAGGCGGTTTCAAAAGGATTGTTCTCAACAATTATTGCATTGATATTAGTGCTATTGTTTATGGGCTTCTATTACAGCAAAGCAGGTTGGGTTGCCGATCTTGCAATGATCATCAATAACTTGTTTGTGGTAGGTATCCTCGCATCATTTGGTGCAGTATTAACATTGCCGGGGATTGCTGGTATCGTATTAACAATAGCCATGTCGGTGGATGCGAACATCCTTATTTTTGAAAGGGTACGGGAGGAGTTGAGATTAGGGAAAAGTACTGCTCTTGCAATTAAAGAAGGATATAGCAATGCAATGTCCTCCGTTATCGATTCGCACGTTACCACCTTATTACTTGGTATCATATTGTATGTGTTCGGTACAGGACCTTTACAAGGTTTCGCAACCACGTTGATCATTGGTATTATTTCTTCTTTATTCTGTGCTATCTTCATTACACGTTTAGTGTTTGATCGTTGGTTAGGAAAAAACAAAGCAATTTCCTTCGGAAATAAATATACGGAGAACGCTTTCAAAAAGATCAATATTGATTTTGTTGGTAAACGTAAAATGTACTATATATTCTCAGGTTTAGTGATTGCCTTAGGTATATTTTCATACATACAAAAAGGTGGTTTTAGCTTAGGTGTTGATTTTAAAGGGGGACGTTCTTATGTGGTTCGTTTTGATGAAACAAAACCAACTGAAGATGTACGTAAAGTATTAACCGAGAGTTTTGGAGAAGCTCCTGAAGTAAAAACCTATGGTGAAAGTACTCAGCAACGCATCACCACTACGTATTTAATTGCGGACGCTACAGATGAAGCGGAAGCAAAAGTGGAAGCTAAGTTGAACGAAGGGTTAAAAAAACTGGACATTAAATATGAGATCATGAGTTCCCAGAAAGTGGGAGAAACAGTATCACGCGATATCAGATCCAAAGCAATTTGGGCGGTTTTATTGTCCTGCCTGGTTATGTTCGTGTTCATTTTCATACGATTCAAAAAATGGACGTATGGTTTAGGTGCAGTAGTGGCTTTGTTCCATGATGTGCTTATTGTACTTTCGGTTTACATTATTTTTGATGGCATTTTGCCTTTCTCATTGGAGATCACTCAGGATTTTATTGCCGCTATTCTAACAGTAATGAGTTACTCAATGACCGACACTGTGGTTGTATTTGACAGGATCCGTGAATATTTAACAGAACGTAATAAAACAGAGTTAGATAAACAAGAAAGAGTAAAAGTGATCAACTATGCATTGAACAGTACATTAAGCCGTACTATCAATACATCATTAACCATCTTCTTTGTATTATTGGCGATCTTTATTTTTGGTGGCGAAACCATCAGAGGATTCTCTTTTGCATTGTTAATTGGTATCGTGATTGGTACTTACTCATCTATTTGTATTGCAACTCCTGTTGTAATTGATTTAGAGAGAGATAAAGATGATGTTAAGGAAATTGCATAAATCCTTCTCATAATTGATAATTATTTTAAGCCCGATGAATATTTATTCATCGGGCTTTTTTTTGCTTAACTTTGTGGTAATAAATAGTGTTATAAAATGATCAGCTCAATTCTCTTATTTTTAAACCTTGGTGGAGGTGAAGTATTTATCATCGTATTAGTGATAATAATGCTTTTTGGCTCCGATAAACTGCCCGGATTAGCAAAAGGAATAGGGAAAGGATTAAGGGAGATCAATGATGCGAAAACCCAGATCCAAAATGAAATTCAAAGAAGCACAAGTGGCATTAGAGAAGATATAGAAAAGCATACTTCACAAATGCAAAATGAAATTGATAATATAAGCCACAGCATGAAGAATCAGGTTGGCGATATCTCAAAAACAATTACCAGCGAAGGCGAAGTGATCTCTGAAATTCAAAATGAAATACAAAACGAAATTGATAAGCCTGGACAGAGCGTGAAACGCCAGGTTGGGGGTATCTCAAAACCGATCACGAGTAAAGAGGAAGTAATTTCTGAAACACAAAATGAAATTGAAAAACCCGGGCAAACTACAAAACCACAGGGTGGCGACTTGCCAAAGACCATTACCAGCGAAGGGGAAGTAATTAAAGGCGGCCCTGAAGAATAATAAGATTTACTTATTTCTTTCTCCTTCCCACTATTTTTTAAGCTTAAATAAATTTTGTGAACTCTTTAATGTGGTATTTGGTTAAATGAGTGCCGAGGTATTTTATTATAAATTTGCATTTTTAATAAACCCCATCACACAATCAAAAAACTCTTTTGGCTTTTCGGCATGTACCCAATGAGGCGCACCGGCAATGGTTTCTAATTGGCTGTTTGGGAAAATGTCATGGATCAAATTTAAATCCTCATCCAAAATATAGTTCGATTTTTCGCCTCTGATAAAAAGTGTTGGTGTGGCGCAAGGAGTATCATTTGGTGTTGCTTCACCAACGTTTTCGATCAGCGGGGTAATTACTTTTAAATTAAAACGCCAGTCAAGTTCAGTGTCTTCTTTCCAATAAATATTTTTTAAAAGAAATTGTTTAGTGCCAAAATCGCTAAGGGTTTCTGATAAAATATTTTCTACTTCTTTTCTGCTTTTCACAATGCTGAAGTCAACTGCATTTAAAGCGTTCAGCACATCCAAATTGTGCGGAGGATAGTATTTGGGGGCAATATCAACCACAATTAATTTATCCAGCAATTCCGGGTGTTGTATCGCAAATTGCATAGCCACTTTGCCACCCATGGAGTGCCCCATTAAAATAACATGTTGTAAATTATTATCGTTAATAAGTTCCAGGATATCATCACTCATCACCTGGTAATTCCAAACATCACTATGTGGCGAAAGCCCATGATTACGGAGGTCAACAAGGTAAACTTCAAAACCCTGCTCAGCAAATTGTCTGCCCAGCGTGCCCCAGTTATCATTTTGTCCGAATAAGCCGTGCAATATGATGAGCGGTTGCCCTTGTCCGGATTTTCTATAAAATAGCTTCATAAATTAAGTGTGATAATGAACTAAAGGGTATTGCTGAGCTTCCTCAAATAAAGCTGTATCGTATTTTCCAATCCAAAATACAAAGCATCCGTGATTAATGCGTGGCCAATGGAAACCTCCAATAATCCTTCAACATGTTGGGCAAAATAATTAAGATTTTCTAAACTAAGATCATGTCCTGCATTTATTCCTAACCCTAGTTCTTTGGCTCGTTTTGATGCAATCGAATAAGGTTTAATGGCTTGTTCAGGGTTAACAGGATATTGTTTGGCATACTCTTCGGTATATAATTCTATTCGATCGGTTCCGGTTTCTTTGGCCCCTTCTATCATTTTCAGGTCCGCGTCCACAAAAATGGAAGTGCGTATCCCGGCAGTATTAAAAAGTGAAATAATATCTTTTAAATACTCTTTATGAGTAATTGTATCCCAGCCATGGTCGGATGTTACCTGTCCTAAAGTGTCCGGCACAAGCGTTACCTGGGCAGGTTTTACCTCCAATACCAGGTCGATGAACTTTTGTTCACGCGGATTTCCTTCAATATTAAATTCGGTACTAAGCAAAGGCTTCAGATCTCTTACATCTTTATACCGGATGTGTCGTTCATCAGGACGGGGGTGGACAGTAATGCCTTGAGCACCAAATCGTTCGCAGTCCAGCGCTACTTTTAACAGATCCGGCACATTTCCGCCACGGGAATTGCGTAACGTTGCTATTTTATTGATATTTACACTTAACTTTGTATTCATAGCTTTCATAAATAAAGTGTAAAGCTAAAAAATTTGTAAGTTTGTATGGTTACAAATAACGAATCTTTGCGAATTTGCGAAAATAGCCTACAAAATCACAAATTTTAAACTTTCGTTTATTCCGTAACCAATAAATTAATTAATGATTCGTTTATTATTAATTATACTATTCGTAAATTAGTAAGCATTCGTTTATTCGTAACCAAAAATATGTTAGCAAAAGACCTAATAACAGACGAGATACCACCTCTTAAAACTTCCGATACCGGTTTAATGGTAATTAACTGGATGGATGAATTTAAGGTATCTCACCTTCCAATTGTGAATAACCATGAGTATTTGGGACTTATTTCCGATACCGATATTTTAGATCTGAATATTACAGATGAGGAAATAGGGAAGCACAAACTATCACTCATTCGTCCATTTGTAAAGGAAAATCAGCATGTTTACGAGGTTATTAAAATGATCTCGAATATGAAACTTACTGTATTGCCGGTATTGGATGAAAATGAAAATTATTTAGGCTTAATACCATTAACCAGTTTATTACAACAATTTTCAATACTTGCTGCTACACGCGAACCTGGTGGTATCATCGTACTTGAGATGAACGAACTCGATTATTCCTTATCACAAATTGCACAGATCGTTGAAGGTAATGATGGCAAAATATTGAGCTGTTACTTAAATTCGCTTCCCGAATCCACCAGGATTGAAGTAACGGTAAAGGTCAATAAAACCGATATTTCAGGCATACTACAAACGTTTAACCGTTATAATTATACTGTTAAAGCATCATTTCACCAAAGCGAATTTTCTGATGATATGAAAAACCGTTTTGATTCCTTTATGAATTATATAAATATTTAAAACCTCACCCTTAATCCCTCTCCAATTGGAGAGGGGCAGGGGTGAGGTAAATAAAATTTTATGAAAGTAGCTATTTACGGTCGTTCTAATAATGAAAACATTTCGGAACATATTCAATTGTTGTTTGATAAACTCAATGAATATAAAACCGAAATACTTATCTATGAGCCGTTTTATAAGTTTCTGCAGCAAAAAATACAGATCAATGGTGCTGTTAAAACCTTCAATTCTCATGCCGATTTAAGTAAAGATACCGATTGCATGTTAAGCCTTGGCGGTGATGGTACTTTTTTAGAAACATTAACTTATGTGCGCAATTCCGGGATCCCTGTTTTGGGCATAAATACCGGCCGTTTAGGTTTTTTGGCAAATGTTGCCAAAAACGAAATAAACGATGCAATTGAAGCTGTGATGCATAAAAAATTCAGCATTGAACAACGTTCCTTATTGAGTGTTACAGCGCCCAATAATTTGTTTGGCGAAGTAAATTATGCTTTAAATGAGTTAACGATCTTTAAAAAGGATAGTTCTTCCATGATCACCATTCATACTTATATCAATGGTGATTATCTCAACTCTTACTTTGCCGATGGCCTGATAATAGCTACACCTACCGGATCCACCGCTTATTCCTTAAGTTGTGGAGGTCCATTGGTGATGCCCGGATCACAAAATTTTGTAATTACTCCCATTGCGCCACATAATTTAAATGTACGCCCATTGGTTATTTCTGATAACAATGTGATCAAACTTAAAGTGGAGGGGCGCAGCAGTCACTATCTTGCGTCACTTGATTCTCGTAATGAGATCATCGATTCTTCCATTGAACTTACCCTGAAAAAAGCGGATTTTTATCTGAATCTCATAAAACTCGAAAACCAGAATTTCTTCAATACCATCCGAAACAAACTACTTTGGGGCCTGGATAAGCGCAATTAAATTGCTAATATTATTTTTCAAGCCGATTTTGGCATTTACTTTTTTTTAAAGAGTATTACTCATTTGGGCGTTCCTTTCTTAAAGGAGAAAGGCCGGGCTGTGCGCTTCAATCTTTTCTAAACAG
>JAZKBX010000213.1:0-10577 GCA_040388455.1 Bacteroidota bacterium | reverse complement strand
TTTGCAGGGAGGGTTCTGACATTATTGGAGGAACCGATAATGTTAACGGATTTGGGGTAAGTTACTCCTGGGCCCCGGCTGGCGGTTTGAATGATTCATCATTGCCCCGGCCAACAGCATCACCATTAATATCAACCGTTTATACATTAACCGCTACCATTGCGGGTTGTCCTCCTAAAACAGATACTGTACTTGTAACCGTAATACAACCACCTCCAATTAATGCTGGGAGTGATATTACTATTAAGGAAGGTGAAGTTGCAATTTTGCAGGCTTCCGGAGGTTTTTTTTATGAGTGGTCGCCATCCAGCATACTTTTATATTTCAATACTGCAAACCCTGACGCAGAGCCGATAGTCCCAACTGATTATTATCTTTATGGAACCGATAAAGAAAGAAGATGCAGTGCAAGGGATACAATGACAGTATTTGTAGAGCCTAATAGTGAAATTGTATTATACAATACGTTTACGCCAAATAAGGATGGAAACAATGATACATGGTATATTGGCAATATTCATAAATACCCCCGCAATAGGTTGGAAATATACAATCGAAATGGGAAACTCGTATTTAAAGCAAATGGCTATTTAAATAACTGGGATGGTAAGACATTCCTTGGTGAGGAACTTCCAGCTGCAACTTATTTTTATATGCTTGATCTGGGAGAAGGAGCGGGGCAATTTCATGGTACTGTAAATATCGTTCAATAATAATTTTGTTACAATTTATAATTAACGCGAAATTGAAAAAACATTTACTCATATCAGCTTTACTGCTAACAGCTTATTGCTTTATGCCTTTTATTTTGAAGGCCCAGCAATTGCCATATTATACGCAGTTTAAAAGCAGCTCTTTTATGCTGAATCCTGCCGTTGCAGGCACACAGGGAACCCTTTATGCCAGCATGAACTACAGGATGCAATGGGTTGGTTTTGATGACGCTCCCAAAACGTCCGGTATTAGTTTGAATGGCAGATTGTTTGAAGGCAAAATGGGGGCTGGTTTATATATGATGCAAGATGAAGTTGGGCCATCTAAACAAACTAATTATGGTGCGAGTTATGCCTATCATATTCGGTTTCCTGATTGTGAACTTTCTGCCGGTCTTGCCGGAAATTATACTAAATATACGTTAATGGGCAGTAAAATGACAATCCATAACTCCCAGGATCCCTCTATTGATCAAACTCTTAATTATACTTCAAGTGTTCCTGATGCAAGCGCTGGAATTTATTTATATAACGACCGCTTTCATATAGGGATCAGTGCATTGCACTTATTACAATCAAAGGCTGAATTTTACAAAGGTGATTCTACAAAAAAAGGCTTTATTCAATATGCAACACAGGTATATTCAACCTTTGGTTACAACTATTCACAAAATCCGGATTATGTTTTTGAAAACACACTTTTTGTAAATTATGTAAAATCTGTTCCGTTAATGATGGACTATACGTTAAGGGTACATTATATGGGTAAGGTCTTTTTTGGTGCTTCAGTTCGCTTGCGCGATGCAATTGCAATTCATGTGGGAGCTACTTTTTTGGAAAGTTTTCAAGTGGCCTATTCTTATGATATATTAATAAGCAAGTTCCGAAGTTATAGTAGTGGCTCTCACGAAATAGTGTTAAAGTATAGTTTTAATAGAGTATTTGACGATAAGAACAGGACGAGGGTGAAAAAATTTGCCCATCAAAAATACAATACTTTATTTTAGAAAATAGTCTTACATTTCTTTATGCTTTCCTCAATATTAGCAGAGCAATTTTTTACTTCTTCGCAAATTTATTGAACAAATGAACGATCCCTACTTCTGCGATCTTTAAAAGAGAACCGGATAATGGGCTTTTCCCATCAACACCTCCTTTTAGGAATTTACTTAACACAAATTCATTGACCCAATCCAATACATCACTTACTTTTTTATTCTTTTCAGAAGTATAAGGTAAAAACTCTTCGCCAATAATTTGTTTGTAATTCGACTTAATGAAAATTATTTTATTTTTCATAAGCTCTTCCTGAAAAGAACAATAAATTTTTATTCGTTGTTTTTCTTGCTGAAGAGTTTGAAGGTTTGTTATTTTAATGGGTTCATTGATCATTTTCTTCTTTTTCAAATAGTTGTTCTATTACTTTATTCATTATGTATTTTTCCAACAGTTTTTTTCTGAATAGTATTAGTATTACAAACAAAACAAGATAGATCCCGAAAATTATAAGGAAGCCGAAAGCATTATTGTTTAAAAGCCCTCCAAAGTAAAATCCTCCACTGATACTCAAAAATAACAATAAAAAAAAGCCTAATAATGCTATAATAATGGATGAAAATAATATGGCTGTTGTTTTCGCTATTTTTTCATAAGCGCCAATTTTATAAAGTTGAATTTTGGCTTCAAAATAGTCAATCAACATTTGCTTTATTTCTGAAAAAAAAGAGGGCTGGTCGTTCATAGGTTTGAGGATGTAATATTTAATATGTAATACTTAATAGGCAATGTTAAGCTAAAAAAAATATTACTCTTTGGTTTCATAATTGTGAGTTTCAACTATTACCTATTAAATATTACTTATTAAATCTTTATATTACTTATTAAATCTTAAATATTACTTACTTATGCTTCGGTTGAATTTTTTAGATCTTCAAAAATGGTTTTTCCTTTCTCAAATTGTTCAGCCATATCATCTTTAAATTTAGATGCTCCTTCTTTCAGGTCATTAAGCAATTCATCTTTTTTATCGGAGTTTAAAAAATACCCTATTGCAATACCTATAGCAGCACCTGCTAAAAGTGCCAGTATTATTTTGGAGTTGTTATTATCTTTCATCTTAATGGTTGATCAATTATATTATAAAATTACTGTTTTTTATTTACCTTTAATTAAAATTTAACATATGTCATATTTTGAATCAAATAAATTAAAACAAATAGTTGCATTAGCAGTAATTATATTGCTTGGTGGCTTTTTATTCTTTACTGTATCAGGTTTTATTCCTGCATTTTTAGGAGCGGTCATATTTTTTATAATTTGTTCTCCACCCGTGCTCTTTTTTATGAATAAATTAAAACTGAATAGGGGATTAGCTGTTGCTATTGTTATGGTTTTATCCTTTTTGGTGATTATAATTCCGGTATTTAGCATTACCTATTTATTAGTATCTAAAGTGTCAGCTATGTTCTCCGAATCTCATAATTTTTATGGAGAAATTCAAAATCTTAATACACTCATTAATGCAAAATATGGTGTAAATATTTTAGCTCCCGAAAATTTAGTAAAGCTGCAAACAGGGATCACCAATTTTATACCTAATTTATTAGGACAAACAATAAGTATCCTTGCTGACATTGCCATAATGTATTTTATTTTATTTTATTTGCTCTATATCGAAACTTCAATGGAAAAAAGCATTGTACGTTTTTTACCCTATACTACGGAAAATGCTCATTTATTTGCAAAAGAATTGGTGTCTCAAACGTATTCAAATGTAATTGGAGCTCCATTACTAGCAATAATTCAAGCAGGTTTTGCAATATTAGGGTTTTGGATCTTTGGTTTAAATGAACCTGTTTTTTGGGGATTAATGTGTGGTTTTTTATCTTTCATTCCATTTGTGGGTTCAGCATTAGTATGGTTCCCTGCGGGTATAATACTGGCATCAACCGGTGCTTATTGGCAAGGTATTGCTATTTTAATTTATGGAGCAGTTGTGATCATAAATGTTGATAATATTTTCCGCTTTATTCTTCAAAAAAAAATTGCTGATATCCATCCTTTAGTAACTGTTTTCGGAGTGATCATTGGTTTGAAATGGTTTGGGATACCGGGTATAATTTTCGGTCCATTATTAATTTCCTATTTTCTTATCATGATAAAAATATATCGCGCGGAATATGGAAATAAAAATTACATGTCGTCTGAAACAGCCTTTAGTAATGTCAACTCCTCAATTGACAATTCTTCAGAAAATTTAAAATCCTGAGTAATTTAATATTTCATCTTAACCTAAAAGAGTATCATAACTTGAATGTTTGATTTTTTGAAGGAACATTTAAGTTTGAAAGTTTATTCCTTCGAATGTGCGATTCTTTTTGCGTTTAGGGATTGAAAAGTAAATCCTTTTCTTTTTAGAAAAGATTGAAGTGTAAAGCCCGCCCTTTTCCATTTGAGGAAAAGGAAACGCCCAAATGAATAAAATCCTCAAGGGAAAAGAAACCCAAAAACTTCAGCATCACATCTAGTTTCTAATGGATTGCTTATCTTTGCAAGGAATTAATACAAATAAAGTTGAAAACAAAAACGCTTAAAAAAAATAAAGTTAACGTAGTAACTCTTGGATGCTCCAAAAACATTGTGGATAGTGAAGTATTGATGGGGCAACTAAAAGCAAATAACTTTGATGTAACACACGAAAGCACACAGGACGATTCCAGTATTGTAATTATAAACACCTGCGGATTTATTGATAATGCAAAGCAGGAAAGTATTGATACCATCATTCGTTATGCTAATGCAAAAGAAGCCGGTCTGGTTGATAAAGTGTATGTTACGGGTTGTCTTAGTGAGCGCTACAGGCCTGAATTAGAAAAGGAAATACCTAATGTGGACGGTTACTTTGGAACACGTGAATTACCACGTTTATTAAAAACATTAAAAGCAGATTATAAACACGAATTAGTAGGAGAACGATTATTAACTACCCCGCATCATTATTCTTATTTTAAAATTTCGGAGGGATGTGACAGGCCTTGTTCGTTCTGTGCCATTCCATTAATGCGTGGTGCCCATGTTTCAAGACCAATTGAAGAATTGGTGAAAGAAGCAAAACATCTTGCAAAGAACGGCACTAAAGAGTTAATGCTTATTGCCCAGGATCTGACGTATTATGGTTTAGATATCTACAAAAAGCGTAATTTATCTGAACTGCTTAAAAATCTTTCTGATGTAGAAGGCATAGAATGGATTCGTTTGCATTATGCATTTCCAAGCGGGTTCCCAATGGATGCGCTGGATGTTATGAATGAACGTTCAAATATTTGTAAGTACCTGGATATGCCTCTTCAACACATTACTGATGACATGCTTAAGAGTATGCGCAGAGGAACTACCAAACAAAAAACCATTGATCTGGTAAATAAAATTCGTGATAAAGTTCCTGGTATTGCTATAAGAACCACATTAATTGCAGGTTATCCGGGCGAAACAGCGAAGGATCATAAGGAGATGCTGGAGTGGATAGAACAGAGTCGTTTTGAGCGTTTAGGGATCTTTGCTTATTCCCATGAAGAAAATACACATGCATATTTATTGAAAGATAATGTTCCTGCAAAAACAAAACAACTTCGAACAGAAGCTGTAATGGCTTTACAGCAGGGTATTTCATTGGACCTGAATCAGCAAAAAATTGGAAAAACGTATAAAGTTCTTTTTGACAAAAAAGAAGGTGATTATTTTATCGGTCGTACCGAATTCGATTCACCTGAAGTGGATAATGAAGTGCTTGTAAGAGCTGATGAGCACTTTGTACGTGTTGGTGATTTTGCAGATGTGGAAATTACTTCTGCAGAAGATTATGATCTATATGGAAAAGTGGTGAATTAGATCTATTTGGCCGATCATTAAATTTGAAAGGCCGATCTGATTTATATTTTACCTTCCAGCATTAATATTTTTGCTTTCAAAACGGTTATAACTGTTAGGCTATCAGTTATCTCACCTGATTCTACCATTTGATATAATTCATTAAAATGGAGTTTCCGAACTACTAATTGCTCATCATCTTCCGGCTCCGATTCTCCAAAGCTTAAGTCCTGAGCTATGTATAAAATACCAAATTCATCACTTGCCGAATTGCTCATGTGCACTTCATGGATTTTGGTCCACTTATTGGCTGTGATGCCTGTTTCCTCATGTAATTCACGTTTAGCGGAATCTAATGGAGGCACATCGTGATTGCCTCCACCTTCAGGAATTTCCCATGAATACTGGTTTATCGGGTAACGATATTGACCAACGATCCATGTATTATAATCATTATCCAATGGTAAAATACCGATGGCTAAATTTTTAAAATGAACAACTGAATAAGTTCCCGGATTACCGTTGGGATTCAGTACCTCATGTTTTGTAAGGCCGATCCATGGGGAGTCATATATTTTTTCGGATGTTAATGTGGTCCATGGATTGTCATGGTTCTGAACGTTTTCTTCTTTCGTAGATTTAGCCATATTTTTTATTTTTATCAGAACAAAATTACAATCTTTTTTGTTGTTAAATCGAAAAATTAACCTAGGATCCAGTGATTTTAATCTCTCTTTTATATGCGATATTGTACTATAAAAGGGCTTTTTGCCAGGTAATCTATGGTTAAAGCAGATACTTTAAACAAACACTAATTATATTACCTTTGTATTCCAATGATCACCTTAAAAAAATCGAAGATACCATTAGCTGAAACCGGACAATTTTCAAAATTGTTTCTTGATTATATCAAGGGGGATTCTGTTTTGCGTAAGCTTTATGCGTACGAGCCTAAAGTAGAGAGTTTTCAGCAAGTGATTGATGATAAATTAAAAGAAAATACAAACAGGCCATTGCTTGTAACCGTTTTGAGGGAGCAATATTCAACGATTGAGGCTTGCGATTTACAAAAAACAAATATTAATCTTCTTCTTAATAAAAATGCATTCACTGTTTGTACTGGTCATCAATTATGCCTTTTTACAGGTCCTTTGTATTTTATTTATAAAATAATCTCCACTATTAACCTTTCTGAAACATTAAAGAAAAACTATCCAGAATATAATTTTGTTCCTGTTTATTGGATGGCAAGTGAAGATCATGATTTTGCTGAAGTTCAGAGCATTAATTTATTTGGAAAAAAAGTATCATGGGATACAGATGCAAAAGGGGCTGTTGGTAAATTAAAAACGGACTCTTTAAATTTGGTAATTGATGAGTTAAAACAAATTTTAGGTGAATCGGAAAATTCAAAAGAATTAATTCAGCTTTTTACGGATGCCTATTTAAAGCATTCAAACTTAGCTGATGCCACACGCTACATGGTTCATCAACTATTTGCTGATCATGGTTTGGTGATATTGGATGGAAATGATTCACGTTTGAAAAATGAATTTTCTGAGATCATTAAAGACGATATTATTAATAATATCAATTACAAATTAGTTAACGAAACAATTTCTGAACTCGAAAATGCTGGTTTTAAAGCACAGGTAAACCCACGGGAGGTCAATTGTTTTTATATGATTGACAATTTACGTGAGCGGATCGAACATGTCCATAATACATCCTTAGAAGAGGGCAGGAGGGATGTATTCAATGTTGTAAACACTTCAATCACTTTTACAAAGGACGAATTGCTTAAAGAACTTATCGATCACCCGGAACGTTTTAGTCCTAATGTAGTATTGCGGCCGGTTTATCAACAAAAAATATTACCCAATTTAGCGTACATAGGTGGCCCCGGTGAATTAGCATATTGGTTGGAATACAAGAGAATGTTTGATCATCATAACATCAATTTCCCGGTCTTGATACCACGTAATTTTGTTTTGTTGACCGATGAAAAAACAAATCAGCAAATTCAAAAATTAGGATTTACAATTAACGAACTTTTTAAGGATGTTGATGTATTGATCAAAGAATTTGTAAATAAAAATGCAAATTCCGAACTTTCATTAAAGGAACAGGAAGAAAAAATTTCAAATGTTTTTGCTGAGGTTTCTCAAAAAGCAATGGCTGTAGATGTAACATTAAAGGGAAGTGTAGAAGCTGAGCTGCAAAAAGCTTTAAATGCATTAAAAAATATAGAAAGTAAATTGGTGAGATCTGAAAAACAAAAACAAGAAACAAACATCAATCAGATCAAAAAAGTAAAAGAAAAGTTTTTTCCTGAAGGCGCCTTGCAGGAACGTTATGAAAATATGGCACCTTATTATTTACGATCGGGTAAAAAGTTGATTGCTGATTTAAAGGAGCAATTTGATCCGCTCGATTATGAACTATCGATATTAACAATAAATTAGGTAGCCCCTGATAGGCTTTCAAACCCTGTTAGCGATGATAATACAAATAAAAGCAAAACTAAGAAACATTATTTTAGCAAGGATTTAGCAAGTTAAAATACCCCTAAAAGGGTTTGAAGCCCTGTCATGGGGCTGTAACACATATGGAAACAAAACAAAAAGATAAAACATTATTGGAGCAGGGGCTTGAATTACCATTGATGGAAGAGTTTTATACAATTCAGGGCGAAGGTTTTCATTCCGGTAAACCTGCTTATTTTATTCGCGTTGGAGGGTGTGATGTTGGTTGCCATTGGTGTGATGTTAAAGAAAGTTGGGATGCCTCATTGCACCCTCTTACTGCTGTTGATACTATTGTGGAAAATGCAGATAAATTTCCTGCAAAAGCGGTAGTTGTAACTGGTGGAGAGCCAAGTATGTATAATTTAGAATACATTACCGGGCAGTTTAAAAGCAAAGGAATACAGACTTTTATTGAAACATCAGGTGCCTATTTACTTACCGGAACATGGGACTGGGTTTGTCTTTCACCAAAAAAAACAAGTCAGCCATTGCCGTTAAATTTTAAAAAAGCCAATGAGTTAAAGATAATTGTTCACAATAAGAGTGATTTTGAATGGGCCGAAAAGAATGCTGCACAGGTCACTGACGATTGTAAACTATTCCTACAGCCTGAATGGAGCAAAGCAAAAGAAATGATGCCGCTTATTGTGGATTATGTGATGGCACATCCAAAGTGGAATGTATCCTTACAAACACATAAGTATATGAATATCCCATAATTTATTATGTGGCTCAATAATTGAATTAAAAAAAACATTATGAAAAAGTTTATTGTCATAGCTCTTGTACTCTTTACAATACTGTCCTGTAAAGCTCAAATGCCTCCGGGCGAATACACTTCAAAAAATAAAAAAGCGATCGCTTTATTTGAAAGTGCATTGGAATATTATAATGCCCGCAATGATGCAAAGGCTATGGAAGAATTAAAAAAAGCCATAGAAAAAGATCCGGCTTTTATTGAGCCTCATTATTTATTGGCTCAAATTTATACGGAAGCTAATAAATTGCAGGAGGCTATAGGTGAATATACAAAGGCGCTTCAGATCAATCCAACTTTCGATAAAAAGGCATATTTTCTTCTTGCAAATATTGAAGTTTCTATTGGGAAATATGCAGAGGCAAAATTGGATTATGAAACATTTTTTAAAAATAAAAATCTTAATCCCGATTCAAGAGATTTGGCTGAACACCAATTAAACAATTGTATTTTCGGTATTGAAGCTTTGAAAAACCCGGTACCCTTCGACCCTAAAAATATGGGGGAGGCTCTGAACTCTAACTTAGATGAGTATTTTCCGGCCATTACCGCTGATGATCTGACTTTTTTATATACCAGGAATAACCGTACCACTACCAGTCCTTTGCAAGAGGATTTTTTAGTGAGTGAAAAAATACATGGAGTTTGGGCACCTGCTACATTTCTTGGTAATGGAATTAATACTCCCGGTAATGAAGGAGCACCAAGCATTTCGGCCGATGGGCAGATCTTGTTTTTTATAGCCTGTGCCGAAATGGATAATACGTATGGTCCGAACCGTAAAGGATACGGAAGCTGCGATATCTTTTATTCTCAGAAAGTGGGTAGAAACTGGGCACGACCATATAATTTAGGTCCTGTTGTTAATACTAAATATTGGGAAACACAACCCTCATTTTCAGCGGATGGAAAAACATTATATTTTGTAAGTAGCCGCCCGGGCGGTTTGGGTGGATCTGATATTTGGTTTTCCAGTTTAAAGGAAGATGGTAGCTGGGGAGTGCCTACCAATATTGGAAAAAAAATAAATACTGCCGGTAAAGAAGAATCTGTTTTTATTCACCCAGATGGCAATACGCTGTACTTCAGCTCAAACGGACATATTGGGATGGGCAAACTGGATATTTATGTGGTAAGGAAAACTGTAACCGGAGAGTGGGGAACACCTGTAAATTTGGGATATCCGATCAATACATACAATGATGAAAATAGCTTATTGGTGAATGGTGCTGGCAACCTGGCTTATTTTGCCTCCAGCCGTGAGGGAGGTTTTGGTGGATTAGATCTGTACCAATTTGAATTGTATGATGCCATTCGTCCTGAAAAAATCACGTATGTGAAAGGTAAAGTATATGATGCAAAAACAAAACAACCTCTTGGTGCTCATTTTGAATTGATCGATCTGGAAACAGCAAAGCAGGTTATTATATCTGATGCAAACTCCGGTAATGGTGAGTTTTTGGTAACACTTCCCATCAATAAAAATTACGCCTTAAATGTTTCTCAGAGCGGTTATTTATTTTATTCCGCAAATTTTTCTTTGAAAGAATCAATAGACAAAACTAAACCTTTTACAATGGATGTTCCTTTAGAGCCTATAGATACGGGTAATGTAGTGGAGTTGAAAAATGTGTTTTTTGAAACTGCTAAATTTGATTTGAAACCGGAATCAAAAGTGGAGTTGAATAAATTAGTTGCTTTTTTAACTGTAAA
>JAZKBX010000212.1:0-3776 GCA_040388455.1 Bacteroidota bacterium | reverse complement strand
CAGTTTGTGTTTGGCTGTATGATAGTCCTACAATTTCTAATTTAACTTTTTTCACGAGCTTGTTTTTTTTAAATCCCCCTAGCCCCCTTTTAAAGGGGGAATGACTATGTATCCAACTAGCCAAAAATATAAAAAACATTTCTGACTTTCTCACCTATTGCCCCCTCTCCAATTGGAGAGGGGATTAAGGGGTGAGGCTTTTAATTTTGGTTCGCTTTGAAATCTTTTATTGCCTGAATTAATTTAGGTACAACTTCAAATGCATCACCAACAATACCATAATCGGCAGATTTGAAAAATGGTGCATCTTTATCGGAATTAATTACAACAATTGTTTTGCTTCCATTAACGCCTGCTAAATGTTGAATAGCGCCAGAAATACCGATAGCAAAATATAAGTTAGGACGGATAGCAACGCCAGTTTGTCCAACATGCTCATGGTGTGGACGCCAGTGCATATCAGCAACCGGGCGTGAACAAGCTGTTGCTGCACCAAGTGATTTCGCAAGTTCTTCTATCATTCCCCAATTTTCTGGTCCTTTCATTCCGCGACCCGCAGAAACAACTAACTCAGCATCCGGCAAATTTAATTCGGAAGTATCTTTTTTAACTTCTTTAACTTTTACAGGAGAAGTAACGTTATCCAAATTAACAGCAAAATCAACTACTTCAGCTGTCTCATCCAACAATATTACCGGGAAAGAATTTGGCAATAATGAAATGATCTTTTTTGCTGAATTGATACTATACATTGCTGTTGCTTTTCCTGAAAATACATTTTTCATTACAGAAAATGAATCACCTGAAATAACAGGATTATCAACGGCACCTGCCACAATTCCAGCTTTAAATTTAGCTGCGATACGTGGTGCAACTTCTTTTCCTGTGAAATCGTGAGAGAAAATAATAATGGTAGAATTTTCAGCAATAGCAGCTTGCTCAATAGCTTCAGCTAAATATTTCCCATCAAAATTTGCCAGTTTATCATTCTTTAATTTTAATACTTTTTTAGCACCTGCTTTCCCAAGATCAGATAGGTCGGCATCACCACCAACAATAATAGCAGTTACCGAAGTGTTCAGTTGAGCTGCAATTCGTCTGCCATAATTTACGGCTTCTAAAGAAGCTTTTTTTATCTTGCCTTTTCCTATTTCTGTATATACTAATACTGACATATATATTAAATTTTAGTTTGTTGATTTATAAAAGTCATGCTGAACTTGTTTCAGCATCTGTTTTTTGAGATCCCGAAACAACTTCGGAATGACATGTAATTTAAATAGCTTTCGCTTCTGTATGCAATAACTCAACAAGTTTTTCAGGAGTGCTTGCATCAATATATTTACAATCGGTACGTCCTGCAGTTAATTTGTAAGAAACAATGTTTGTTAATTTATCTGAAGCAATTGGAGCTACCACTGTAAGTGGTTTTGAGCGGGCTGCCATAATACCACGCATATTTGGGATACGTGCCTCAGACATTCCTTTGTTTGCCGACAAGATCAATGGTAACGGACATTCAACAACTTCAGTTCCTCCATCAATATCATGTTCAATAGTTGCTACAGAACCGGCAATATCTAATTTTGTTGCTAAAGAAATATAAGGTAAATTCAATAATTCAGCCAGCATACCACCAACCATTGCGCTATTGTAGCTAATGGTTTCTTTACCTGCCATGATCAGATCAAAACCTTTGTCTTTAGCATAAGCAGCAATTTGTTCTGCCACAGCAAAAGCATCATTTGGCTCAGCATCAATACGTACTGCATCATCAGCACCTATTGCCAGGCCTTTACGTATTGTAGGCTCGCTGTCAGCACCACCAACGTGAATGATGGTAACATTGCCGCCTAACGTTTCTTTCAATTCTAATGCACGAACAAGCGCATACCATTCATCAAAAGGATTAATTACAAACTGAACACCTGCTGTATTAAAGGTTGTATCGTTGTTTGTAAAACTTATTTTAGTAGTTGTGTCAGGTACATTACTTATGCAAACTAGTATTTTCATGATCAATATTTTTTATCGTTTTTTTTAGAAGATGCAAATTTAACAATATATGGCATATAAAAAAATGATTTTAATTTTGCATTTAGCATCCTCTTTTACCCCTGATTCAATCCCGCTACCCCACGCCACTAATGGCATTACTTTAAAGAACCCTGCAATGGGTAAACCTTCGGGAGCTGATTTACGAAGGTTTTCGCCTTTACCTTGTTCAGGTAAGCATTCAATGTCATTAAGTTAAGAAGCCATCGCACATATTTCGACAGGCTCAATATGACCTGCGCGCAGTCAGTCAGAGCCTGTCGAAGACCTTGGGCAGGCGTTTCTGTTAGAAAAATCCTTAACTTAATGACATTGGGTTAGCATTCGTGTGGGAAGTTCGAGCGTTTTGCCCCTCCAAACCTAAGCTATTCAGTATAAAAAGACAGCTGAAGGCCGTAATTAGCCCTCACATACTATCTTTTATCCAAGATCAATTATAAAAGTATCAAATGGAAATACTAAATTTGCACCCAAATTCGTTTTTTAATCAAAAATCCATTTCATGAAAAAGATAATAATTGCACTTCTCGTTTCAATTCTAACAATAGGAACAACCATTGCTGATGAAGGCATGTGGCTACCAATGTTGCTGAAAAATAATTATGCCCAGATGCAAAAAATGGGATTAAAACTTACTCCGGAGCAATTGTATGATCTTAATCACTCCAGTCTGAAAGATGCCATTGTTTGGTTTAATGGAGGATGCACCTCCGAAATTATTTCAGAACAAGGCTTACTTCTTACAAATCACCATTGTGGGTATGAGGCCATAGCAAAACACAGTACCACCGCTGACAATATACTGGATAATGGCTTTTGGGCTAAGTCATTTGCAGAAGAAAAAGAGAATGCCGGGATGTGGGCTTCTGTTTTAGTGCGTATGGAGGATGTTTCAGACAAAGTAAATAAGGCGCTTGAAGGCGTTGACGCTAAGAATATTGATTCTAAAAAAGCTGAAATATTTAAATCAATAGAGAAAGATGCAAAAAAAGACACACATTATGAGGCATCTGTAAAATCATTTTTTAAAGACAATGCCTACTATTTATTTGTTTTTGAAAAGTTCACTGACATTCGTTTGGTAGCGGCTCCACCACAAAATATTGGCAAATTTGGTGGCGATACTGATAATTGGATGTGGCCACGCCATACAGCTGATTTTTCGATGTTTCGTATTTATGCCAATAAAGATAATGCTCCAGCTGCATACTCGAAAGACAATGTGCCTTACAAACCAAAACAGTTTTTGAATATCTCTATTAAAGGTATCAAGGAAGGTGACTTTACGATGGTTTATGGTTTCCCGGGACGCACCAATCGTTATGAAAATTCATTCGGGATAAAATTAGCAACTGATAAGGTGAGCCCAGCTATAGTTGCCTTACGTGACGTTCGTTTAACGGAATGGAAAAATGAAATGCATAAAAGTGATAGTGTTCGTTTATTACTTTCATCAAACTACGCCCGCGTTGCAAATTATTGGAAATATTATATCGGACAAACTGAACAGCTTAAACGTTTAAAAGTATATGAAGAGAAGCTGGATATTGAGAAGCAATTTAAAGAATGGGCAAAAAACAAACTGGAATATGCATCCATACTTCCTAATTTCGAAAAAGCATATGCTAATTATGATAAATATGCCTTGCATTCAACATATATTCGTGAAGGACTTATGGGTTCTGCTCTAATTACAAATGCAATGAAATACCTGTCGCTTG
>JAZKBX010000211.1:0-5166 GCA_040388455.1 Bacteroidota bacterium | reverse complement strand
GTTAAACGTATCGCAGAATCCATTCGTAAAAACCCTCATCCTGTTTTACTGGAACTGATGACCTTCCGGATGCGTGGACACGAGGAAGCATCTGGTACCAAATATGTTCCGAAAGAATTATTGGAAATCTGGGGTAAAAAAGATCCTTTGAATAATTTTGAAAGATTCCTTTTAGAAGAAGGAGTATTGACAGAAAAAATGGTAGAAGAGTTTCGTGCGGAGATAAAAGAGGAGATTGAAACAGGCCTCGAGATCGCATCGAACGAAACTTTACCTCCTCCAAATACAGAATTTGAGTTAGGTGATATGTACTTTCCTTTTGAGTTAAACGAGACAAAACCACAAGATAACAAAACCAACAAACGCTTTATTGACTCTATTTCTGACGGATTACGTTTTGCGATGCGTAAACATAAGAATTTAGTATTGATGGGACAGGATATTGCTGAATATGGTGGAGTATTTAAAATTACAGAAGGTTTTGTAGAAGAGTTTGGCAAAAAGCGGGTACGTAACACTCCCTTATGCGAAGCAGCAATTGTTGGCAGTGGTTTTGGATTGTCCATTAATGGAATGAAAGCAATGGTAGAAATGCAATTTGCCGATTTCGTTACGGAAGGATTTAATCAGATAATTAATAATCTTGCAAAATCACATTACCGTTGGGGACAAAATGCCGATGTAGTGATACGGATGCCAACAGGTGCCGGTGTTGCAGCAGGTCCATTCCATTCACAAAGCAATGAGGCCTGGTTCACACATACTCCCGGATTAAAAGTAGTTTATCCTGCTTTCCCGATAGATGCAAAGGGTCTATTATTAACAGCTTTTGAAGACCCCAACCCTGTTCTGTTTTTTGAGCATAAAGGTTTATACAGAAGCCTTTCCGGTGATGTGCCTGATGATTATTACACCATTCCTTTCGGTAAAGCAAAATTGATCTATGAAGGAAATGACCTCACAATAGTAACCTATGGTTTAGGAGTTCATTGGGCAATGGAAATACTTGAAAAACATCCTGAAATTAAAGCGGATCTGATCGACTTGCGTACATTATTACCTTATGATAAAGATGCAATAATTAATTCTGTAAATAAAACAGGCAAAGCCATTGTACTTCATGAAGATACATTGTTTGGCGGATTTGGCGGTGAACTGGCTGCTGTTATTTCACAAGAATGTTTTGAGAAATTAGATGCACCTGTTATGCGTTGTGCAAGTTTAGATACACCAGTTCCGATGAATGCTGATCTGGAAATAAACTTTTTGGCGAAATCCAGATTTGAGAAGCAGTTGGTGGAGTTGTGGGAGTACTAGCAAACAATTACTTGAAAGGAATTTTATTAGATAATACTATAACTCCTTCATCTTATTAGAGTCGGCTGGGTAACACCCCTCTCCAAATGGAGAGGGATTAAGGGGGAGGTAAATGACAAAAAAAGAACGTTTCGAAAAAGTAATAACTTATTTCAGTGAACATCAACCCATCGCTGAAACAGAATTACATTATAAAAATCCTTACCAATTGCTTGTAGCAGTTATACTATCAGCACAATGCACCGATAAACGGGTGAATATGGTTACACCTGCCTTATTTAAAGCCTTTCCGGTGCCGGAGGTGATGGCAGCTGCAAGCAGTGACGAAGTGTTCCAATATATAAAAAGCATTAGCTACCCGAATAATAAAGCCAAACACCTTGTTGGCATGGCAAAAATGCTGATGGATGATTTTAAAGGAGTGATCCCATCAGATGTAAATGAGTTACAAAAATTGCCTGGAGTTGGACGTAAAACAGCGAATGTAATTGCATCAGTAGTTTACGAAAAACCAACGATGGCAGTGGATACACATGTTTTTAGAGTAGCTGCCCGATTAGGATTAACCACTAATTCAACAACACCCTTAGAAACAGAAAAACAATTGGTCAAATATATTCCTAACGATAAAATAGCCATTGCCCATCATTGGCTGATTTTACATGGCCGTTATATCTGTTTTGCACGCTCACCTAAATGTGATATTTGCCCTTTGCAGAAGTATTGTAAATACTATGAAAATCTACAAAAAAAGGTGAAACTGTAATTTAAAAGAAAGTAATTTCAATAACAAAAAACAAAAAAAGAGATTCAAATTTGAATCTCTTTTTTTAATGAATATTAAAAATATATCTGGTATTGGTAAGCTATTTATATTGGATTCGTTCCAATTTCATTGATAATGCTTCGTTAGGGATTGCAGCGTAAATCCTTTTCTGTTTAGAAAAGATTGGAGTGAAAAGCCCGCCCCTTTCTTTTTCAAGAAAGGGGAACGCCCAAATCAATTAGGAAAATAAGTTGGAAATTAACTCAACACTTTCTTAACCAGATCAGCAGCTTCCTGCAATGTGATTGCTGAAAACACTTTCAAACCTGATTCATCAATTATTTTTTTAGCTTCCACTGCATTAGTTCCTTGCAAACGTATGATGATAGGCACATTGATGGTACCCATGTTTTTATAAGCATCTACAATACCTTGTGCAACTCTGTCGCAACGTACAATACCACCAAAAATATTTACAAGAATAGCTTTTACTTTAGGATCTTTTAAAATAATACGAAATGCTTGCTCAACGCGTGTAGCATTTGCGGTACCACCTACATCAAGGAAGTTTGCAGGATCGCCACCTGAAAGTTTAATAATGTCCATTGTAGCCATTGCCAAACCTGCACCATTAACCATACAACCAACGTTGCCATCCAGTTTCACGTAGTTAAGGTTATGCTCACCTGCTTCTACTTCCGTTGGATCTTCTTCTGTAACATCACGTAACGCTAGTAGATCAGGATGACGGAATAGAGAATTGCCATCCAAAGATACTTTTGCATCAACAGCAATAATTTTATTATCAGAAGTTTTTAAAACCGGATTTATTTCAAACATAGAAGAATCAGTAGCTTCATACGCTTTATATAAGGATGCAATAAATTTTGTCATTCCTTTAAAAGCTTCACCATTCAAACCAAGGTTGAAAGCAATTTTACGACATTGAAAATCACGTAAACCAACTTTCGGATCGATCTCTTCTTTAAAAATTAAATGAGGAGTATTGTGAGCAACCGTTTCAATATCCATACCACCTTCGGTTGAATACATAACGGTATTGCGGCCTTTAGCACGATCAAGCAAAATACTTACATAAAATTCTTTTGTTGGAGTTTCGCCCGGATAATATACATCCTGAGCGATCAACACTTTATTTACTTTTCTGCCTTTTTCACCGGTTTGTATTGTTACAAGGGTATTTCCAAGGATGTTAGTAGAAATAGTTTTAACTGCATCCAATGACTTTGCCAAAGCTACACCATGCTGATCTGTTCCTTCAATTGTACCTTTACCACGTCCACCTGCGTGAATTTGCGATTTTACAACCCACCATCCTGTACCGGTTTGTTTTTGTAATTCCTTTGCAGCTTCCACAGCTTTCTCTGGGGTATCAGCAACAATGCCTTCCTGAATAGTAACTCCAAAACTTTTTAATACTGCTTTACCTTGATATTCGTGTATATTCATAATATTTTTTAGATTTTAATTTTAGGGTGAAACTGAGCAACAAATATAAAAAAGATTGTCACAGATTCATAGATTATTCTGTTTATTGTTTAGAGATTATGGCGTGCCCCTTTGGGTCGGGCTTTTTACTTCAATCTTTCTCCAGCAAAAAGCTGGAGAAAGGATTTACGTTGCAATCCCTCACGCAAAAAATAAGAAATATAAGGTCGACTTTGCTTGCAATGGCAACGCGCGCTGTCATTTCGAGCGGAGTCGAGAAAGTGGGTGGAAGAATTAATAAGACTATTTAAAAGTATAATTACTTAACCTGTGAATATGTGGCAATCGATACTACAACAATTTTAAAACAAAAAAATCCCTCCACAATTGCTTGCAGAGGGATTTTTGAAATAGATCTATTTTTCTTTTATTCCTGAGTTTCTTTCGCTTCAGTAGCTTCAGAAGCTCCTTTTTTAGCGTAACGAGTACGGAATTTATCAACGCGACCTGCTGTATCAACCAATTTCACTTTACCAGTATAAAAAGGATGTGACATATGAGAAATCTCCAATTTAATAATTGGATATTCATTACCATCTTCCCATTTAACGGTTTCTTTGCTCTCTACGCATGATTTAGTTAAAAAAGAGTAATCAATACTCAAATCTTTAAATACTACTAAACGGTAGTTTTCTGGGTGAATTCCTGCTTTCATTTTAATTACATTTTATTTTTAGGATTGCAAAGATAGTTATTTGAATGGAAAATGCAATATTTATTTAAAAAAAATAAATCATAGAAGATATTACGATTTTTGAAGATGTGAAAATGCCTACTTTTAAGGTTAAATGCTATGAGAAGCTTTAAATTTGAGTCCGCTCCTAAAACTCCTTTAAATTGTTTGACACTAATTTCACTAATTCAATATACTGATTATCAATTATATTAAAAACACAATTCGTGCAATTCGTGTCAAAACTCTTTTCGGAGTCTCAAATTTCAATCTGTTTTTTAGCCTTTTTTTACTTTTTTAAAATATTCTACGATAATGGCCGCCTCCCTGGCTTCCTTCACATCATGAACCCGAAGTATTTTAGCCCCTTTTTCTAATGCAATTGTGTTTAAAACAGAAGTGCCATTTAACGCCTCTTCAGGCTTGACCTTCAATAACTTACAAACCATTGATTTTCTTGAAAACCCAACTAATACAGGCAATCCAATTGAATTGAATTTTTCGAAATTTTCAAGTAACTGATAATTATGTTCCAGTGTTTTTCCAAATCCAAATCCCGGATCCAGGATCACTCTTGAAACGCCCAATTCTGTTAATTCTTTTAGTTTGCCGGTAAAAAAAGTAAACACATCTTCTGTTACATTTTCATAAAACGGGTTTTGCTGCATTGTTTTGGGTGTTCCCTGTATATGCATTAAAATATAAGGCACCTTTAATTTAGCAATAGTTGAAAACATCATATCATCCATAGTGCCTCCCGAAATATCATTAATAATATTAGCGCCTGCATCAATTGCTTTTGACGCTATTGACGCTCTGAATGTATCAGCAGAAATCAGCAGTTCTGGAAACTGTTTCCGAACAGATTTTATGACCTTGACCAGGCGTTCCATCTCATCCT
>JAZKBX010000210.1:8091-15210 GCA_040388455.1 Bacteroidota bacterium | reverse complement strand
AATTGGAAGCGGCTTGGGACTTGTTCTTCAATTAGCAGATTTGCTATAAACAGAAAACTCGTAGTCTTATAGGATATTCACTTCTTGATATCGTTGTACAAATGTAATCTATATTTTTTATTTGGCAATGCAGTCTTTTCAAATAGTAATTAACAGATAATGAAAAAGAAATGAAAAATTTACATTGCATCTGAGTAAATCATCCCAAATTCTAATAAAATTATAAAATTAAGTGCAAAAAATTAACTTAAACGCATAAATGGAAAAAAACTTTTGAATAACAAATCAAGTGTGACGTATATATAATAGTAAGGTCATATAATAGTTGATAGAAATATGGTTAAATTTAAGGAACTATTCAAGCAATTTATACCGGTACTAAAAAAATAATCCTATATTAGCTAATGATAAAGGATTCAATTATTTATATTATAAGCATAAAAATAACGATTTTAGAATAAAGCAAGCTAATGATGTTTTCGCATTTTTCAAGTCAACAGATTATTCCTTTTATAATCAGTTGCATTCTTCTTTTTTTATCCATTATTTTTTTTCATAGAGATAAAAAAAAGGTAGGATTGGTTTTTTTGTTTTTGGGATCAATAGGATTTGGTTACTTCATTGCTAATCTAGATCAGTTTTTAATCATATGGGATGAGCAATATCATGCTCTTGTTGCAAAAAACATGTTAAAGAATCCTCTAAAGCCAACACTTTATTCCGCACCTTTAATTGAATATGATTATAGACATTGGACAGGAAATCATATTTGGTTACATAAACAACCATTGTTTTTATGGCAAATTGCGCTAAGTTTAAAGCTTTTTGGAATAAATGCACTTGCGGTGAGAATTCCAAGTATACTTCTTCATTCAGTTGTGGCAATAATGATTTATAGAATCGGTAGGATTTCATATAGTTCAACCGTTGGGTTTTATGGGGCCTTATTTTTTTCTGTCGCATATTATCCACTAGAATTAGTTGCAGGGAAATACGCAACAGACCACAATGATGTTGCATTCTTGTTTTATGTTACTGCAAGCTTTTGGGCTTGGTTTGAATATCAAAATTCCAAAAAAAACTATTGGTTAATTGTAATAGGAGTTTTTGCTGGATTTGCTGTTCTTGTGAAGTGGTTAGTCGGGTTACTTATATACGCTGTTTGGACAATTTCATTAGTGATAAGTGAGAAGAAAAAACGGTTAGAATTGAAAAAATATTTTCCTGTTTTAATCTCTGTGGGCATTTCATTATTCGTGTTTATTCCATGGCAATTATATTCTTTTCGTCAATACCCATTGGAAGCAAAATATGAATTTAATTTAAATACGGAACATTTTTTTCATGCAGTAGAAGGCCATGGAGGTGATTTTTTGTTTCACTTTAATGCAATGAAAAATATTTATGGTTCAGGTGAGGCTGTTCCATTTTTATTGTTGTTAGGTGTCTTTTTATTTCTTAAAAATTCGGTTGCAATAATATATCGGGTTGCAATATTATCTGCAATTATAATTACATATGGTTTTTATACGATTGCCTCAACAAAAATGATATCTTTTTGTATCATAGTTTCTCCTTTTGGTTTCCTTGGGTTAGCGGCATTGGTAGAGTCAACAATAAATTTTTTAGCGACAAAATTTAAATTGCAAAAATCTGAATTGTTTTTCAGATCGATTATTTTAGTCGGAGTTTGTTTTTTACTTATTGATTTTTCTAAAATTCAGCATTATCACACGGATTGGAAACCTAATGATAATTGCAATAGAAGTTCTGATTTAAAACTAATGTCTACTATTAAAAGGGTTTCAGACGTTTTACAAAATGAAAAATTTGTTGTTTTTAACATAAATACAAGAACAAACGGACACATTGCTATGATGTTCTATACAGATTATATTGCATATAGCTTTATTCCTGACCAAAAACAGATTAAACAAATTAAATCACAATTTTACAAGATAGCTATTTTAGACGTAGGTAATATACCCGACTTTATTCGCAATGACAATGATATTGTAAAAATAAATACATTGTCATCAAATTGAAAATCGGCTATGAGATTGGCTGTTTAATTATGTGTTAGAAAATCAATAATTAATTTAGAATAATTTTTTTCAAATTTATTTTACCATCATCATAAATAATGGTTATAAGATAAAGTCCTTTCGGTTGATTAGAGATGTTAATTTTTATTCCATTTCCTATTATTGTTTGGTCAAAAATAATTGTTTCACCCAATACATTTTTTATAATAATTTTCTTTTTAAATTTTTCATTAACTGAATTCGATATAACAAATTCTCCTTTTGTTGGATTAGGGTAAACATTTATTTCATTATTGCTATATTCCTGATAAGTATTGGTTGAGGTTATGTTTGTTTTTTCGTTTTGAGAATAATAAGAATTTGGAGGGTTTTTCGTTGGAATAGGTGTTTTATGTGAAACAATATTGTTTTTAACTTCATAATCTTCACAGTAGGTTATATGAGCGTAAAAATCTGAATTTAAATCTGAGGAAAATCCAGGATTTAAGGTAATCTCGTCAAGTGCCTTCATTTCTATTGGCTGACCACTTGTAATATTAAAGTCACAATTAGGGTCGGTTGTTATTGTTTTTGATGTAACAAGACCAGGTGACGCTATATTATTTGTACAGAGGGTTCTATTCGTATAACAATCCGATTTAGTATAAACTTTAACCCAATCTACAACAAATGGTGTAGGAGGCGCTCCTCTATCATATAATACTGCAGTATTGATAATAACGTTCATTTCAATGTCTTCTGAAGGGAACGGTATAAATTCAAAAAAAGGAGGAGCCGTTGCTGTAATTTGACTTGCTGAAGTTAATGGCCAATTTGAGCTTCCTGACCATTGCCAGTATCGATATACCTGTCTCACAGAATTGCCGTCTAAACGCCAAATAATTTTGGTTGCATCCCATTCTACTGAGTAAGTATGAAAACCACTTGATAAATCTACACCTGAATCATAAGTTGTACCGCTATGGCGAATTGTTGTTCCATCGGTGCAAGTCGAATTCTTATGATAAGTTGTAATCATATTTTGGCCGTCCTCGCTTGCATTTGAAGTTTGCGATCCATTAACAAATTCAAAAGCATCAATTTCTTGTCCACAACTTCCATATAGCCAAAATGCTGGCCAAGTACCATAAATAAATGGGATCTTGCAGCGAATTTCAAATTTCCCAGCTTTATATGCAACTTTACTATAAATCATCCCAGATGTATATTTAAAATAAACATTATTGGGAGTAATTGTATTATCATAATCATAAATATTTCTATATGCAGGATCAATTTGCGTATACAAATATAAGTTTCCATCTCCTGGTACTGATACGTTAGCATCTGCATAGAATTGTCTTTCAAATCCAGTTCCTGATGAAGTATTACCTAGTGTCCTACCCCAAGGGTAATGAGTTTCCCAATCGACCGTATTAAGCCCCGGGCCATTAAAATTATCTTCATATACTAATTGATAATCTTTATCATAACATGAAATAGGATCTAAAACACCAATATATGAATAGCCATTATTATACCAATCCTGAGAGAGAATTTTGTTCACAGGAGCGATTAAAAGAAACATAAAAAGAATTTTCATTTTAAATATTTTACTTTGCTTCATATGCTTCAATTTTTTTGTTCAATTCTATAACGTACAAAGTTAGTTCTTCAATTTTTTTCATTTGTAATTTCAACAAATCTCCAATATCAACTCCATTTGTTTCAATCTCTTTAGCCGTTGGTATTTCTGGTAAATGGCCATTTTGTTGTATGAATTGTTCAATTTCTTTTAAAGTCGGTAATTTATACTCTTTATTAAACACAAAATCTGGCCATGTAGTGCTTGTTATTTCAACCTTAACCGCTTTTGCACCTATAGTCCCATTTACAGCTAATTTATAGTTGTTGGGGTTGTTAACTAACGCGGTTCCAATACCAACATTTCCATTTTTCAATACTGTTAAAGCATTAGATCTTGCAGATGTACTTGTACCATTACCAATAACAAACAGGGGATCTGTTACATTCCAGCTTGCAGTAGTGCCGGAGATTATATTATATCTACCTATTACAAAAGAAGCACAAGCTTGTGCAGTTGTACTTATTCCGAATGATGAAGAGTAATCACCGGATGCAACCGTACTACTTCCAAATGCATATGAAAGTTTTCCTGACGCGTTTGTACCAAACCCAGATGCAAAAGATTGCTCACCTGAAGCTACTGTGGTAGATCCAAAGGACGTTGATTGCAAACCGGAAGCGGTGCTTGTTCCGAATGCTGAAGATAAATAACCAGAAGCATTACTGCCTCCTCCGAATGCTGAAGAGTATGAGCCCGAAGCAGTTGTTCCGCTTCCAAAAGCGACTGAATAACTACCTATGCTAGCATCATTCCATTCAGTACCAAGGGTGCTTCCTGCTCTGAATGCAGCTTTAGCAGGAATCCACATCATCCTTGTTCCAGCACCACTTGTAGGAGTTGCTCCTGTTGTGCCATCAAATAAAACACTTCCATTATTTGCGTGTAATTTAGCCAAAGGGTTTGTTGTTCCGATCCCTACGTTTCCACCTGCTTGAACAACTAAACGAGTAGCAACATTTGTTTCATTTATTTGAAAATCATTAACATAACCACCTATGTCCCACATTTTATTACTTGATGCAGTATTTTTAAATGCCAATCCTGGTGAGGTATTATAAATTCCAGCATTACCTCCACTTACTGTTAACAATCTATCTGGTGCAGTAGTACCGATACCTACGTTGCCGCCCCCCAGTATTGTCATTTTGGAGTCTAATGTTGTAGTTGAACTATTAGCAGTAGTTCTTGTACAGAATTGTATATCACCGAAAGGCCCGATTCCATTTGTTACGGAACTTTTTATTGCGGCAAATACTCCATTATTAGCCCAAACACCTGAACCTGCTGCAAAAAGTAATGCTCCACCACTTCCAGTACTTCCGGTAACATCACCTGCAACTATAGAAGAAAGATAAGAACCACTTGTAGAAAAACTTGTACTTGCCTGGCCGGCTCCGGCAACGGTCAATTGTCCATAAGGTGCAGTTGTTCCGATACCTACGTTGCCACCAGTA
This sequence comes from Bacteroidota bacterium, assembly GCA_040388455.1. GTDB lineage: Bacteria > Bacteroidota > Bacteroidia > 2-12-FULL-35-15 > 2-12-FULL-35-15 > 2-12-FULL-35-15. Next base: position 10,084 of record JAZKBX010000210.1, on the reverse strand, counting down.
AAATAAATATTAGGTGATGCTGGTGTCCAAGACTGTGCCCGCAAAACATTCGCAACAAATAAAAAGCTTGTTACAGTTAATAATAAAACTTTAATTGATGTTCTCATAATGATTGTAGAGTTTATTGTTTGATTTGAAGAGATTCTAATGTTCAATAAATTTCGCCAAAGATAATATTTTTTCGATTGGTTGAATTTTTTTATCGATTTTATGGTTTTTTTACGTTTTTTTTTGGGTTTTTTTGAGGTGGGAGGTAAACCAATTTATAGGGATATTTTATTTGCATTTTTTACTAAAATTAAATCCATACATAATGACTTCGCATTTATTCTAATCTTGAGTCCTTGTTTTTTTAGAACACAAAAAAAAGGATATAGAAAAATTTTCTATATCCTTTTTTAACTAAGTAACAATTGTCGTGATTCCCCCTCTCTGGAGTTTATCCTGAGCTTTTGCCGAAGGAGAGAGGGAGGTTAAGTCAAGAGGTCTTTTACAACTTCGCTTTGATCTCTACCATGTCGTAACCTTCAATAATATCTCCGGGTTTCATATCGTTAAAGTTTTTGATGTTTAGTCCACATTCAAAACCTTTATTAACTTCTTTTACATCGTCTTTAAAACGTTTTAATGAGCCAAGTTCACCAGTGTGAACAACAATACCATCACGGATAATACGTATTTTGGTGTTACGGTTTACTTTACCGTCAAGTACAAAACATCCTGCAATATTACCCACTTTGGTGATATTAAATACCTCACGTATTTCAATGTTACAAACGATTTTCTCTTCAAATTCCGGAGCCAACAAGCCTTCCATCGCAGCTTTAATTTCATTGATCGCCTGGTAAATAATGGAGTATAAACGAATGTCAATTTGCTCTGTTTCCGCAAGTTTACGTGCACCACCCGATGGACGAACCTGGAATCCTATAATGATCGCATTGGATGCAGATGCTAACAATACATCGGATTCACTGATAGCTCCAACCGATTTATGAATGATTTTCACCGAAACTTTTTCAGTAGAAAGTTTTTGTAATGAATCGGCAAGTGCTTCAACCGAACCATCCACGTCACCTTTCACGATCACGTTCAATTCCTGGAAATTTCCTATTGCCAATCGTCTTCCGATCTCGTCAAGTGTAATGTGTTTATTGGTACGGATGCCTTGCTCACGCTGCAATTGCAAACGTTTTGCGGCAATTTCTCTTGCTTCGCGCTCATCACTTATTACGTGAAATTTATCACCTGCTTGTGGTGCACCGCTCAAACCTAATAAGGCAACCGGTATTCCGGGACCAGCTTCTTTTACCACTTGTCCGCGTTCATTGTGAAGTGCTTTTACTTTACCGCTGAAACAACCTGCTAATACAATATCCCCAACATGTAATGTTCCTGCCTCAACTAGGATAGTACTTACATATCCACGACCTTTATCCAACTCCGATTCAACCACTGTTCCGGTTGCATTTTTGTTTGGATTTGCTTTTAAGTTTAACATTTCCGCTTCAAGCAATACCTTTTCAAGCAATGAATCGATGTTTGTTCCTTTTTTTGCTGAAATTTCCTGACACTGAATTTTACCGCCCCATTCTTCAACTAAAATGTTCAATTGAGATAGTCCTTCACGTATCTTATCAGGGTTAGCGCCCGGTTTATCAATTTTGTTAATAGCAATTACAATTGGTACATTGGCAGCCTGAGCGTGGTTAATAGCTTCAATAGATTGAGGCATTATACCGTCATCCGCTGCAACTACAATGATTGCAATGTCTGTAATTTGAGCACCACGGGCACGCATCGCTGTAAACGCTTCGTGACCGGGAGTATCCAGGAATGTAATGGTTTTGTTGTTGTCAAGTTTTACGTTGTATGCACCAATGTGCTGAGTGATACCACCGGCTTCACCTGCAATAACGTTGGCTTTACGTATATAATCCAAAAGAGATGTTTTTCCGTGATCCACGTGACCCATAACGGTTACAATTGGAGA
>JAZKBX010000210.1:0-7991 GCA_040388455.1 Bacteroidota bacterium | reverse complement strand
GTACGCTCACTTATCAGGTCACGCTTTGATTTACGGTGTTTTGATGCTTTGGATTTTCCTGCTCCGCTAAGGCGTGCAAGTGTTTCTTTTATCTGTGCCTGAATTTGTTCAGGAGTTAATTCAACTTTTAACGGCCTTGCATATTTGGTTCTTGGAGCTTTAGGGTCAAATTTAGGTCTTCCAACGCCAGATCCTGTTCCAGGGGTGGAAGGAGTTCCTGTTCCCGGAGTTCTTGGTGTAGAAGGTGTTTGTGTTCCCGGAGCACCTGGAGTTCTTGGAGCCCAGGCATCACCGATTGTAGCACCGCCAAAATTTTTGCGGATACGTTTTCTTTTTTTCTTATTGTTAGCGCTGTTAGCTGCTGATGACGAAGCAACCGGTTTTTTACGTTCCTCTTTTACAGGTAATTCAATTCTACCTAAAATTTTTGGGCCTTCCAGCTTTTCTACTTTTGTTTCGTAAAAATCTACTTTATTCGCATCCGGATTTTTTGTTTCTTCAACAACTTCTGTAACAGTAACAGCAACAGGTGTTTCAATTGCTTTTTCTTCGATAACAGCTTCCACTTTTACATCTTCAGCCTTCTCTTTATCTTTCGTTTTATCCTTAGTTGTTTTTGTTTTTTTCTCCTCTTCTTTGGTAACGATCTCTTTTTCTTTTTTCTCTTTATCTTTTTCCGCTTTTGATTTTTTATCCGGTTTTGTTTTGCTGTTTAAGGCATCCAGATCAATTTTAGAAACGATCTTAAACTTAATGTCAGATTTAACGACATCTTTTTCTGATTCTGTTTCAACAACTTCTTCGGCTAACGGAATTACTGCTTCTACAGGCTTTTTAATTTCTTCAACCACCTTTGGAACCACCTTTTCGGGAGGTGCAACGGGCTGAACATTTTTAATTACTATCTCTTCTTCCTCTTCAATCTTTTTTATTTCCGGTTTTTTAGATTCTACATCTAAGGAAATACTCTCTTTCTTAATACGTGTATTTGTAGTACTGGTAACTTGCTGCGCTTCTTCTTTAGCGGCTTTTTCTGATTGATATTCCTTAGACAACAGGGTATAAAGTGCATCAGGAAGTTTAGCCATAGGATTGTTTTCTATGATATGGCCCTTACTTTTAAGAAACTCGGTGATAGTGGATACACTAACATTTAATTCCTTGGCTACTTTACTTAATCGTTGAACGGTGTTTTCTGACATATTTTATTTTACTACGTATTACTTACTTGAGGTGGACTTTATTTTTTTACTAACTCTTTATTTTTTTACAAATTTTAATTCATTTGGGCGTTCCCTTTCTAAAAAGAAAGGGCGGGCTTTCCGCTTCAATCTTCTCCTTCGCTAAAAGCGAAGGAGAAGGATTTTCGCTGCAATCCCTAACGCAACCCTCAGTAAATTGCCTACTGCTTAATTATTCAAATTGATCAATTTATCCCAATTGCCAACGGCAACATTGATAAATTGATCAATTGAAATTATTTATTCAAATTCAGACTGTAAAATTGCTTTTACTTCATTTACTGTTACTTCTTCAAGATCAGTACGTTTTACAAGTTCTTCAGTTGAAAGCTCTAATACACTTTTTGCAGTATCGCAACCAATGTTTTTAAGCTCATCTAAAACCCAAGCCTCAATTTCATCTGCAAATTCTTCAAGATCCACATCCTCTGTATCAATATCAGTATCGCGGTAAACATCAATTTCATAACCGGTTAATTTACCGGCAAGTTTAATGTTGTGACCACCTTTACCAATTGCTAAAGAAACCTGATCGGGTTTTAAGAATACTTCGGCACGTTTTGTTTCTTCATCAATTTTTACTGAAGTGATCTTTGCCGGACTCAATGCACGTGTGATAAATAAAGAAGCATTGCTGGTATAGTTAATAACATCAATGTTCTCATTACGTAATTCGCGAACAATTCCATGAATACGGGATCCTTTCATTCCAACACATGCTCCAACCGGATCAATTCTGTCGTCATACGATTCCACTGCAACTTTAGCTCTTTCACCTGGCTCACGTACAATCTTTTTAATAGTGATAAGTCCGTCAAATACCTCTGGAACCTCTAATTCAAATAGTCTTTCAAGGAAGGTTGTTGAGCTACGGGATAATACAATTACAGGTGTATTGTTTTTCATTTCCACGCGCTGAATTACTGCACGGATATGATCTCCTTTTTTAAAGAAATCGGATGAAATTTGCTCTGTTTTAGGTAAAATAAGCTCATTTCCATCCTCATCAAGTATAAGCAACTCTTTTTTCCAGATCTGATATACTTCACCGGTCATTATTTCGCCAATTTTTTCTTTATATTTTTTATAAAGACTATCTTTTTCAAGTTCTAAAATTTTGGATATTAAATTTTGACGAACAGCCAATACAGCACGTCTTCCAAAATCAAGTAATTTTACAGGAGTGGTAACTTCTTCACCGATCTCGAAATCGGCTTCAATTTTATGTGCTTCGGATAAGCCAATGTGTTTCCCTTCATCATAATCAAAGCTGTCTTCAGCAAATTCATCATCCACGATCTCACGATTTTGCCAGATCTCAATATCACCACGATCGGGGTTCACAATGATGTCAAAATTCTCATCAGAGCCATATTTTTTAATTAGCATACTGCGGAATACATCTTCAATGATGCTCATCAAGGTAGCTCTGTCAATGTTTTTTACTTCTTTGAATTCAGAGAACGATTCAATTAAATTGATACTTTCCATTTTTTTTAATTTATTAAAATGATATTACAACTTTAGTTTGTTTAATTTGACTGAATGCCAAATCGATTTTATTAATTATTAATTGTTTTGCTTTTTTTCCTTCTGTTTTTTCTTTGATCTTTGTTTCCAGTTCAATGCCTTCTTTGTTTACCGAAAGCAGTTTGCCGCTTATCTTTTTATTCTCTTTCGTTACTACATCCACCTGTTTTTCAATATATTTTTGATATTGACGAAGTGTTTTAAATGGTTCGGTTAATCCTGGCGACATTACATTCAACTCAAAATCTTCACTTTCGCGATCAAGGCTGAATTCTATATGACGGCTCATTGCAACACAATCGCTGATAGAAACACCTTCATCATTATCCAACAGAACGGTGATCTTATTTCCCGGCTTAACGCTTATATCTACAATGAAATTAGTGCCTTCAGCGATTTTAAGGTCAGCAATATTTTTTATTTTATCTATAGTTATCATTCGATTTTTGGCAAAAGAAGAGGGGCTATTCGCCCCTTCTGTTTTTCTCTCTCTCAATGTTTAAGAATGCAAATATACAATAATTAATCTGATTTACAAAAAATAATTTAATGCAACCTTTTTGTAACAATAAGCATCTTTATCTGTATAATATATTAATTAATCGAACGTTTTAGTATACTTATGGGGGAGTTTTTGAAATTGCCAATAATAAATCTTACTAAAAATAAAAATCATGGAAACGTTAACAAAAAAATCAGAAAAAAATGGTGTAAAAAGTAATTGGAGTTCGTACTCATTACTTTTCTCCTTTATTGTGCTTTTTGCCATAAACACTATGGCACAGGGCGATGAAAGCTCAGCAGAGTTGTTGCTCGAAACTCAAAAAAAGAATGCACACAACGAGTTTATGAGTTATGTGTACATGGCCGTTGGCTTTGTGGCTGTAATTGGTATTGCACTGTTTAGCGTACTCAAAAAGAAAAAGGGAGGTAATGATACGGTTCAGGGGCCTCCTGCGGCAAAACATCACCATCATAGTTCTTATGATAAAAGATACGGGAGCAGCAGACATGCCAGAGGTTAAGCAAATTTAAAGTAAGTTTGAAACAAATTTGAAACAAGCTTAATGCAATAATACCGGCTTTTATGTTCCATAGATTGGAATAAGAAGCCGGTAATATTGCATTTTTGTATTTATAATGAAAGCAGGTTTGATCTGCTGAATTTCTCGAGACTCTGTTTTCTTTGTCACAGATTTCGCAAATTATCACAAATTTATCTGAGTGAATCTATGCAATCTGTGGCAAATATTACATTGATATCTCGAGTTTCTGCCTCGGCCTTATTCATTTTTTTATATTTTTGCCTCTCAATAAAAGGCTCTTTTTTGCTTTTTTCTAACCCCCAAAACCGAAACAATGCATAAAATAGTAGTAGAAGGAATAAAAGTGTACGCATACCATGGTTGTTTGAAAGAAGAAAGTTTAATTGGCTGCCATTATATTGTGGATGTTTCAATGGAAACCGACTTTGCCGAAGCTGCCCTAACCGATGATCTGAATAAAACGATTGACTATGTTATTGTTTATGATATTGTGAAAAAGCAAATGGCAATACGTTCAAATTTGATTGAACAGGTAGGTCAACGTATTGTAAATGAGATAAAAAAGGAATTTTCAGCATTAAAAAGGCTGGAAGTAAAGGTTTCAAAACTAAATCCGCCAATGAATGGTAATGTGGAGAAAGTGAGTGTACTAATTACTGAATAAAATGGCAAACAAAATTTGTTCGAAATGTGCAACACTTTTTCACTGTGCCTGTGAAGCATCAGGCTGTTGGTGCGAAACTATTTATATAGATATGGGTACATTAAGTGAATTAAAAAATCAATACGACAACTGTTTATGTCCAACTTGTTTAAAGAAATATGAGATTAAAGAAGAAAAAGAAATAATTATATAAAAAAAATTGTATTTTTGCATTTCTAAATTAAAAGGGTCCTGTGGCCGAGTGGCTAGGCTCAGCTCTGCAAAAGCTGCTACAGCAGTTCGAATCTGCTCGGGACCTCGAACAAACCTCAATAGATTGATTCTATTGAGGTTTTTCATTTTAAAATCGCTCCGATAAGCACTTTTCTGCTCATTTTCGCTCATTTCTGTGCAAAATGTTTCACTAAATGTTTCACAGTTTGAACAAATGTTTCATACAGCGGGCTTATTTTAATCGTTCTTTGCCGGACCAATAAAACCACTCGTTAGGTATGATTTTTAAAAAATATATGTTTTAGAGGGTTACTTTTTTTAATTTCTGACATATACTATAAAAAAACTATGGAAGACAACGAAATTATTTCAAATATTCGAGCGGGTAATCGAAATACACCTATTAGAGAACTTTATAAAGAGTTTTCAAAAATCAAGGCTAACATTATTTCCTCAGGTGGCAATAATGAAGCAGCGGAAGAAATATTTCATGATGCTTTAATATTATTAATTGAAAAAGTGAATGAACCATCTTTTGAGCTCACATCCAGATTGTCAACTTATCTGTATGGCATAGCTAGATTTTTATGGAAAAATGAATTGCGTAAACAGAATAAAAACAACGAATTGGAATGGAGTGATACACTTATTATATCTGAAAAGGATATTGGTTACGATCATGAGCGAGAAGCAAAACTCCAAGCTATGGAAAAAATTTTAGCATCGCTTTCAACGAAATGCCAAGCAATTTTTGAGCGATTTTATTACAAAAATGAATCGATGGAAATAATTGCAAAAGCATTGGGGTTTTCAAGTATAAACTCTGCAAAGACTCAAAAGTATAAATGTATGGAACAAGCGATCAAACTTGCCGCAGACATTAAATCCTAAAAACCAACGAAAATGAGAGATCAATTGAAAAATATAGAATTAGTAGACAACTATTTGAACGGTAAGTTAAGCGCTGAGGAAAAAGCTGAATTTATTAAAAAATTAGAAAATAGTATTGAACTGCAGCAACTTGTAAAAACTCAAAAAGAGCTTGCCCAAGCCGTTCAACGCAAAGCGTTAAAAGAAGAAATAAAAAATATAATTAAAAAAAATAAGGGATGGAATAATTCCTCCAAATGGTTATTAGGCGGAACCTTTCTAATAATAGCCCTTGGTTTATTCTTGTTTTTTTCTGAAAAATCTTCCATTAAACAGGATAATCATGTAAGAATAAAAACAGTTACTGATACAACAAGTTTTAAGGCAGACGGTAAAGACTCTTCTATAAAGCAGAACAATCCTGTTGTACCGCCAAATACAACCAAAATAATTCCAAAACCTTCTAATGAAGCCGAAATTGCTTTTAATGGATTAAGTACATGGGTGAAACCTGATGTGCAAGTTTTTCACGTAAACCCAGTTACAGGTGCCACCATTGAAGGCAGTGATGGCACTTTAGTGATTGTTCCTTCAAATGCATTTATTGATAAAAATAATAAATTAATTACAGGTGCGGTTCAGTTTGAAATGGTTGAAGCTTTGACATTAGAGGATATGCTACTTTATAATTTAGGTACTACAGCTGATGGAAAAGCATTAGAAACAGGAGGAATGTTGCATTTTAATTTCACATGTTTAGGAAAAGAAGTTAAAATAAACCCTGAGCGGCCTTTGTATGTTGAGGTGCCAACCCTTGAGATAAAAAAAGACATGAGGGTGTTTGAAGGTGAGATAATTAACAAAAAAGTAAATTGGAAAAATCCCAGGCCATTAAAAAAATACCTGGTGAATGTAGATTTTAACTTGCTGGATTTTTTACCGACAGGCTTTGAAGATACTGTAAAAACATTACTACCATTCAAAGGACATACTGGTGCTTTTCAACAATTTGTGGATAGCTTGTACTATAGCTTGCTTCTTAAAAAGGGATTTAAAAGCACTAAAAGCATGTGGAGAGGTGATACATCAATTTCTATTGAATCAATATCCAGAGCAGAAATTATAACTGCAACTTCTGATGTACCAAGTGCAAGTTTAACTTCTCAAAAAATTAATTCTGAAGCCTTATGTTTTGGGATTGACCCTGTTTCAATAAAAACAATAAAAACGGAACCTTACTCTAAAACCTTTATTGCGACAAAGGAATTTGCAGAAAGAGTTATTGAATTGCACAAATTGGAAAAAGGAAATGACCTGTTGCAATTATATATTAATAACCTGAGTAGAAATATGTCTTATGTCGATTCTCTTATAGTAAAGAAGTTGGGGAATAAAAATAAGAAAATATTTGATGCTTTTGCAGCTCAAGAATTAACCAATATTAAAGATGCACAAATATATCAGGACAAGTTAAGTGCATATTATAATAAAAAGCATAAAGAGTATAAAAAATCAGCCGAGGATTTGCAAACGGAACTAAATAAAAAAAATGAAGTTGAATTAAATCAATTAGTAAATGAGTACAAGAATTATATCAATATTGCAAAGGCTAAGCAGGGTTTAATAAATCAACCCGCCTTAGCGAATCAGTTACCCAAGGGGAATGTGGCAACCAACTCATCCTATTCCTTTCAATGGGCAGCTTCAGGTTGGGTTAATATCGACAGTTATCTTCACTTATTGTCTAAGGGAAGTGAAGAGTTGAGTATGACCATAAGTAATGCGGAAGGCACAACTGAAGTTTATCAATGGTTAAATACCATTAATAATTTAACTCCATTAGTTCAAAATGGACAAATAGCAAAAGCATTATTTCCAATTAGAAATTCCATTTATGCAAAAGATATGAAAAACACTTTTTGTTTTGCTATCAGTAGAAAAGAAGGAGAATACAAATGGTTTGATTTGCGCTACAATCCTTACGAAATACAAAGCGTAAAGGTAGTTTTAGAGCCGAGCACGTTACCTGAGATTAAAAAAAAGTTAAAAATGTATGATATTAAAAATGATTTAGTGGAACGTTTGAATAAGGTTGAAGAACAAGCTATTCAAATTCAAAATCAAAGAAAAATTCAACTGGCGGAAATGAAAAAACATAAGGAACAATTAAAATTAATAAGTATAAAATTAGAACAAATCAAAAGAGAAAATCAAGTAATAGAAAAATTAAGGTCCGTTGCTTTCTTATGTGGAAAGGCTAAAGATGATAATTCAATAGAATACTAAGAGGGGTTTTCGCTTCACGTTTGTTTCGCGCAGGCAGTCAAAATTATGTAAATACCAATAAAATCAAGCTATTGGGGGGTTGTTTTGCTCGGGACCTCGAACAAACCTCAATAGATTGATTCTATTGAGGTTTTTCATTTG
>JAZKBX010000209.1:4827-19273 GCA_040388455.1 Bacteroidota bacterium | reverse complement strand
ATAGCAAAAATATCAGAGGCCCATTTCCAACCTTTCAGACTATTTCTATGCAATATGTTTGAATGATAAAATACTGCACGCCTTGAAACTTTCTCATAAATACCGCTGTGATTAGCAAAATTGATATGAAACGAGGCGTTATCATAATAGATCTTCACCTGATCATTTGTAGGAGTGTCATAAACTTTGTATTTAGTCTCTCCCACCAGCCTGCCAAGACTATCAATAATATTGTTATTAATCGCCTCTTTCGTATAAGATGAATTTACCTGAATAGTATCCTTTGTAATAATAAAATCAGGATTCCATTCATCTACGTGATTTAAAGCAAGACCTGATAAACAATAAATAATTATGAGCGTTGAAAAGAAATATCCAAAGTCCCGATGAGCCGCCATGTTGAGACTCCGGATGTTTTTTAATTGCCACTTTGCCATTCTTAGTTCTTAGCTATCTCGCTTACAAGTTTATTTGCATATTCATTAGAAATACGGATCACCCAGTTTTCTACATTTTTATCGGGTAGAATTGCATCCGCATTGTACAATACTTTTTCTTTTGATCCGGGAATCTTGTTGATACCATCACCAATGATCTTTACCTGGAACATATCATCAATTGCTACAAGTACAGGTATAACAGTTGCAATTTTTTTCTTTTTTAAAACTCTGTTTATGGCTACTGTAGTAGAATCTGGATTATATTGAGCCACATGGCCACACCATCCATAAGAAAAGTCAGTCATACCCGTATTTTGAGTTACATAGGTTCCAACTTTAGTAAGTAGTTCTGTCCATTCTTTATTGTATGTGTGGTCGCCATAAGCGATCAGCACCAATCCTTCATCAGTTGCATTTTTTGAAATTTCCTGTACCCTTCTTAAGATATTTTTCTGAAGCACATCTGTAAAATCCAACAATGGGGCTATGTGCACATTGGCTTTAGGTTTATAACATTCGATCTTCTCTGTTTTTAATGTTTCCATCGAATGGGCATCCTGCTTTTGTCCTGATATAGTTGGAATATCATCAAAAGAGTGAGTGCTTACCGTCAGAAATACGGGAACAATAACAATATCTGTATAGCCCTCTTTATCAAATTCCTTTAGTCGCGTTGCGATAGAAGGTTCGGTATATTCCATGAAAGCGGTTTTAGTTCCTTTTATGTTTTGATTTTTCAGTATGGAATCTTTTACCGTAGTTTCAAGATCAAGGAGAGCCTGGCGCCATGTATCTGCACGTGAGCCGTGGTTCACAAACAGGATCCCGATCTTTTTACCGCTTTCAATTTTAGTTGCTTTATCTTCATTGCTTTGTGTACCACATGCCCCCAGTATTAAAACGGAGAGTATGCATAAATTGATCAAAACATTTTTACTCACTTTTTTCATGTTCGTTGAATTATTGTATGATTAATTTTTGTTGAATAACTTCCCCTTCAAATTCAATGGTTACGAAATACATTCCACTCTTTAATACCGATGTTATAAGGTTATGTGTATGTAATCCTGTATTGTTATTTAAATTTTCGGAATAAACAGCTTTTCCGGATAAATCATAAACATTTAATACTGCCGAAGAAACAGATTTTTCAAAATCATAGATGATTGTTGTGTTTCCTCCAACCGTTGGATTAGGGTATACAGATAAAAGTGCGGTATTATTTTTTGCTTCATCTTTTATTCCTACAGAGCTCAGTAATTCTTTTGAGAACATATAATTTCCGGTTGAACCTCCGCCAAATCCTGTTGGAATTACTTTCCAGATATCACCTGCATTTGGTTTTACAAAATATATTAAAGAATCTTCAATTGCATAAGCCGTTCCTGTAAAGGCTTTCCAATCGTAACCAATTTCATTGATTGGTGTAACAAATGTTTGAGCACTCCAATTCTCGTAAGTAGTAACATCATCAATATTATTCGCTTTCGCCACTTTTACTCCAACGTTTGCCAATATTCCAGAAACAGTGTAGGCACTCGGAATAAAAGTAGTGTACTGTGTGAAAAGTAGATCCCAATTCGTAGATGTGGGCTCGCGGTCAAGGGCAAGGTCTGTTTGAAGGGAGTAGTAGCCGAAATTTTTACCTGCGTAAGTCGATTTTGTCAGTAAAGCATTTTGTAGGTTGGCTCCGTTTAAATCGGCATACTTGAATGAATAAATGCCACCGGCTAAACTTTCTATCAATAATTTTTTATATGCTCCGCTTGAAAGTTTGATTACATAAAGCGAATCTCCTGTTACAATATGGTTAGTGGGATTATACACGCCCCAACCTAAATCAAAAGAATTACTTAGATTCATTCCTTTTTCAAAGGCTCCTATTGACCAAGATGTATCACTGTTATAAAGTTTAGGCCATGCTGCAATACCTGTGGTATCAAGGGTTAACCAGCCGGAAGTATCGGCAGTTGGGTATTTCCAAAGCAAAGTTCCAATTATTGAGTTAATGTGAATAGAGGAGCCAAATCCTGATACATCAAAAGCAATATCCCAATTATTTTTTGCTGCGCTACCTTGTTCATCATTTTGTAAACTGTACCATTTTTGATTTGCGTAAGACGCTCCGACTGAAACAGTGTCATTTATAACCTGTGCTTGTGTGTGGTTTGTAATAATAAGTGTAACGAATAGTGGAAGTAATATTCTTTTCATTTTTTGTTTGTTTTAAATTGTTTGTTTAATTGATTTAGAATCATTCTAAATAATATTCAACAAAGGTGCAGCTCAATAAAACAATACACAATACAGAAATGGGGGTAATTTTTACTACTTATCTTGTGGGAGAGAGATACCACAATAGTGGTAGATGTGAGTAGCTAAAAAACAACAGCTGTTATTTCATTAACCCTGTTTTTACAGCATACTGAGCCAACTCGTAGCTGTGATTGATACCTAATTTTTTATAAATATTTTTTTTGTGAGTGTTAACGGTAAAATAACTAATGTGCAAGATGTCCGCTATTTCTTTCGAACGTTTGCCGGAAACTAATTGTTTTATTATTTCCAATTCCCGCCCGGTAATTCCTCCTGTTTCACAATGTTCTTTTATCGAGATCACCTTTTCTAAAAGAACATCAATTATTTGTCCGCAAAAATACTTATCCCCTTTTGCGCAACAAATAATGGCGTCCGTTATTTCCTGTTCATCGCAATCCTTCAACAAATAATTTTTAATGCCGAGACCGATAATCTTTTTTATTTCTTCGGCAGATTTTTCGTGGGAGATAACAAGAATATTGATGGTTGGATAATCTCTTTTAATTTTACTAATTACACTTAGTGAAAAACAATCATCACAACAATGGTCAACAATTAAAACATTTGGATTATGTTGTTTTAATGCGGAGTATAAACTTTTAGCATCTGCTACCTCAGTGATATATTCAAAATTGGGGTTTTCTTTTATAAGCATACGCAAGCCCTTCCTTATTATAAAGGCGGTGTCGGCAATTATTACGCTTATAGGTTGTGTTTTAGACAATTTGTTAATTTAGATTAATTCTAAACAACAAAAGTATACCGATGATGGGTTAAGTACAATACCGCAATTTTGGTATTTTTAAAAAGGATAAATATTATCCGAACTAAATCATTTTTGTAGGTCAGAAGGGGATTACAGAGCTTTATATAACAAATCCATAACCTGATATCCCCCTCCGGACAAGCTGTTCCGTGCAACATCGGTTTCATTGTCCGTCTTTCAGACGCAACGAAATCTTAGCTGTTATATGCCGTTTTTTATCTTTTCAAAGTCTACATAATACTTGTTGTGGTCAAAATTGCTAATTGATTCTCTTGCATTTTTAGAAAACTGCAAATAGTCCGTATCCGTTATTTTGAAAAATTGATTTAATCTTTCTTTAAAGTCATTTGTTGTAGTACAAAAAAAGCCATTAAATCCATCAACAACTACAGTATTGTTTTCTGGAAGATTAGTACTTAATACAGGAACTCCATTGTTCATATACTGCTTTGCTTTAATTCCTGATTTGGATAATTGCATTTCAGAATTTGCAAGTGTGGCAATACCAATATCAAATAGTACAATTCTCTTTTGAATATCTATTTCGTCATTCCAATCAATTCCTAAAGGTATTTCAATTTCAATATTTGAGTTGCCTTGAAAATACTTTTTAACAAACTCTAGGTCATCTAATTTTACTACTCCAATAATAATCAATTTCAATTGAAAGGTAAGATCTTTTAACGTTGGAAACACCAATTCAATAAGGCTGTCTTTATGTTCTCCGCCAAATCCTCCAATCCATCCAATAGTAAATATTGCATTCTTATTAGTCTTAACCATTCCCAAATCAACAATTGGGGAAGTTGTATGCACAATTTGATTGTTAAATCGGCTCAAGTAGGTTTCAATTTGTTTGCTACCAGCCGATATTTTTTCGCAATGTTTAGCAAAATAATAAATAGTTTTAGGATTAACTTCTAAATAGTCTGCATCGTCAAGGTCATAAACTGTGTCATTATTTCTAATTCTTATCAGTAGTTTTAAAAGGTTGGCATAAATGAAATTTGATTGCACTCTCTGAATTACAATTAAAGAGTTTTGCCTTCTGAAAAACAGGGCTAAAAAATATGCTTTAAAAAAACAAAAAATATTTGTCAGTGAATAACTCGGAACAACAAAATAACTTTCTACATTTTTGTGCTCTCTAAAAAAGTCCAGCGGATATTTTGCCCTGTATCTCACACTCGGTGAGTCAACATTATAATATGCAAACCAATAAATGAATTCAATTTTCTTATTCTCTAATTTCAATATATGGTCTTTTTAAAATGGCATATAACAAGTTTAGACACGCTTGTTTGTTAATTGCAAGCAATTATAACTGCTAGTAATTATTTATTAGGTCCCTTAGTATACTTTCCCAAATATAAGCTAATTTCATCTTAAGCATAAAAACAAAAATGCCCTCCCGCATTAAGCTGGAGGGCATTTTATTTTTCAATCAATCAAAAATTAATCTACATTATCATGTAAAAAAGAATTGTTTGGTTTGATCTCTACTTTTTTATCATCCCCTTCAGATAAAGTATAACGTGATACTTGTGATTCGGAAGAGTGAGGAGTAGAATCTAAATTTATATTTCTTCTTTTGTAAGCTGGTTCATTTTCTAATTCTGACAAGCCGTTTGGAGATTTTAATAATTTAAAGTTCAACTCTTTTAATCTTGCAACACGATCCTGAGCTTTTTTCAATTGCTCTTCGTTCTGAACTTTTGCAACAATATTATTTTCCTGACTTTCAACTGAAGCGTCGGGTGTTGACCAGGATTCATCGTTTGAATCCTTGATCATAAATGGTTCTTCTAAAGGAACACTGGTATTGGTAATTTCAAATTCAAAAGAAACCTGTTCTTCTTCGTTCTCCGCTACAGGCTCGTCTGCTCTGATAAAAGAGAAAGGCTCAGATGTAACATTTTCTATTTCTTCATTCACAACAGGAGTATTCCATGCAGCTTCACTTGTCCAGTCAGTTGCAGGAGTTTTATCTTCCTGTTTAATGAAAGAGGTCATTTCTTCTACTTTAGCAGCAGGAGGTGTTACAGAAACTACCGGAGCAACAAAAGTTGATTCCACTTTTTTAGGCTCATCACCTAAAATGTGCATGATACGCTCCGGTGCTTTTTCAAATTTATTTCCAACATCACCTTTAGCATCGAAACCGGTTGCAATAATAGTAACACTTACTTTATCTCCTAACGACATATCCACACCATATCCTTTGATCACTTCAGCAGTCATTCCTGCTGCTTCCTGAATGTAATCAGTAATTTCACCTAATTCATCCATTGTGATCTCATCCTCACCACAAGTAATATTTACAAGTACATAACGCGCACCTCTGATATTACTATCGTTCAATAACGGTGAAGCCATAGCCTGTTCAACAGCACGCAATGCACGACATTCGCCTGATGCTTGTGCAGAACCCATAATGGCTACGCCACTGTTTCTCATTACCGTTTTCACATCATTGATATCGGTATTGATCTGTAATGTTGTTGTAATGATATCAGCAATACCTTTTGCGGCAGTTGATAAAATATCATCAGCATGTCCAAATGCTTCTGTAACTTTTAAATTACCATATATCTCACGTAGTTTGTCATTGCTGATAACAAGTAAAGTATCTACACTTTGTTTTAATGCTTCTAATCCGGTATCAGCTTGTGCTTTACGTTTTTTACCTTCAAATCCAAATGGAATAGTAACAATACCAACAGTTAAAATTCCCATTTCTTTAGCAACTTGTGCAATAACAGGAGCTGCACCTGTTCCGGTACCACCACCTAAACCGGCAGTAATAAATACCATTTCGGTATTGTTTGCCAGGATCGCTTTTAATTCTTCGATACTTTCTATGGCAGCATTTTTTCCAACTTCAGGTAAAGAACCAGCACCACGACCTTTGGTTAAACTCGCACCTAATACCACTTTAAATGGTACCGGGCTCATATCCAAAGATTGCTGATCAGTATTGCAAACAATAAAATCAACACCTTTAATGCCTTGTTTGTACATGTGATTGACAGCGTTACTTCCGCCACCACCAACTCCAATTACCTTTATAATTGCTGAGTTGTCCTGAGTTAAATCGAATTTCATCATTTTAATTTTATTTATAACGTTTGGTATTATTATATTTTGAAGATAGTATGTTCTTTCAATGCCTAAAATTGCCGCTTTTTTTAATGTAGATTTTACATACACTTTATTAGTTACTAACCATAGAGTGTTAATTTCTAAGCTTTATTTTGTTTTATTGTTGTGCAGTATCTTCATCAAAAAAGCTTTTCAGTCTATCAAAAAACCCTGAAGATTTATCCTTTGAATGTCCTTTAATAGTGGATGTAGAAGCAGTTGTCATGTTCTTACGGTTTTGTTTATCCAACTTCTCTAATCCTTTCATAATTAAACCTACAGAAGTAGCAAACATGGGGCTTGTAATATCTTCATTACTTTTTGCCAAATGCTCATTCGGGTAGCCAATACGTGAATCCATTCCGGTAATATATTCCACTAATTGTGTAACATGTTTCAACTGTGCACCACCACCTGTAATAACAATACCGGCAATTAATTTTTTCTCGTAACCGGAATTTTTAATTTCATAATATACATGCTCCACAATCTCTTCCATTCTTGCCTGAATAATTGCGGACAAATTTCTCACTGAAATTTCTTTGTGAGGACGGCCTCTTAAACCCGGTATAGAAACAATTTCATTTTCCTGATTTTCACTTGCCAATGCCGAACCAAATTTTATTTTTAATAATTCAGCCTGACTTTTTATAATGGTGCAGCCTTCCTTAATATCTTCTGTAATTACATTTCCACCGAAAGGAATAACAGCGGTATGACGAATAATTCCATCCTGAAAAATAGCAACATCTGTTGTTCCACCGCCAATATCAACCAATACAACACCTGCTTCTTTTTCTTCATCGCTCAACACTGCGTCAGCAGAGGCGAGAGGTTCTATGGTTAATTCAGAAACTTCTAATCCTGCTTTTTCCACACATTTATAAATGTTACGTGCAGCAGCCATTTGCCCGGTGATGATGTGAAAGTTCGCTTCCAAACGAATACCCGACATACCGATCGGATTTTTAATTCCTTGTTCACTATCAATAATATATTCCTGCGGCAGCACATGAATGATCTGTTCGCCCGGTTGCATTACCAATCGGAACATATCCTCAATTAAGGAATCAATATCTTTTTGCGATATCTCTTCATCCACACTCGAACGCGTTTTGATACCACGATGTTGTACACTTTTTATATGCTGGCCGGCAATACCTACATTCACAGTTTTTATATCAACACCTGATTTAGTTTCCGCTTCAGCAACAGCTGTTTTGATGGCTTCTACTGTTTTATCAATATTTTGAACTACACCACGTGCAACCCCGAACGATTCGGATTTGCCCATTCCAAGTATTTCAATTTTCCCGAACTCATTTCTGCGCCCAACAATTGCTACAATTTTTGTTGTTCCGATATCTAAGCCTACTACAATTTCTGATGGTTCCATTGTGATCTATTTATTAACGTTTAACCTTTTTAAAATAAAAAAGGCATTTTGAATATTTAAACTGGTTTGATTACTGGTGTTGGTTTGATTATTGGTGATGGTGTAATTACTGGTGATGGTTTAATTGTTGGTTTTATTTTAACAATTTCTTTTTTTGTACATACTATCTGACTCTTGAATTTTAAATTAATAATTGAATATTTATCCCACCAACCTGTAGTGTTTAAGCCTTGTTGATAAAAAATCAGCAGTTTTTTAAATTTCTCATCCATGGATGCGGTATCACCAAAAATTATTTTTTGATTCCCTACCATTGGAACAATTTCCATATCGTTATCACTATTGATATAAATTTGTTGTACCTGTGCTTTCCAAAATTCATCGGCATCAATGTAGGTTGCCATTGCATACAATTCATCCAACATTGTATTTTTTTTCTTCTCCTTGTCTTTTGATATTTCCGCTATAGAATACTTGTAACTTGTTGCATACCCCTCTGGAATATTACCATTTGCAACCAATACCTTGGCAGTATATTTATCTGAGAGCGGCATTAGTTTTCCTTCATCATCCAGATAATAACTGTCCCCGGTAAGGTTAAAAACACGAAGCACAGGTTTGCGTTGCTTCACTGCCACTTTTAATCTTCCATCAATAGTTATATATACTTCTGCATTCGCAATATCAGAGTGACTGTTCAGCGCCTGCTTTATAGCGGGAATATTTACCGTTGATTTTGGCTGATTAATAATTGAATCTCCTCTTTTGAAAATCAATTGTGCAATATCCATCTTATCTAAAAAATACAGATCATCGTCCTGATTGACTTTTATATCAAGGCTTTTGCAAAGCAATGAATCTTGTTCTTTATTCACAAAACCCATACTCACAAGCAAGCCAATGATCAAAGCCGACCATAGTGTAATGAATGCTATTTTTTTTACTTTTTTCAATTGCTATTTTTTTACTCCGTGAAGCTCATTTATCTCTGTGTGCTCTGTGTTAAAAATTTCAACACAGAGTTTTTGAGTTTACAGAGTATCACAGAGATATAATTTCATTAATTCATTTTTCAAAGGTTCTACAAACGTATCAATATCACCGGCTCCCAGCGTTAACAGTACCTCTAACTTACGTCCACTTACTTCTTTCACCAGATCTGGTTTCTGGCAAATACTTTTGTTTGTTGATCTCATTTTATCCACCAACATTTTTGAACTCACCCCTTCAATCGGCAATTCACGTGCAGGGTATATTTCCATCAATATACATTCATCAAGCAGATCAAGACTTTTGGCAAACTCATCTGCAAAATCACGGGTACGGCTGAACAAATGAGGTTGAAATATCCCTGTGATCTTTTTACCCGGATACATTTCTTTTGCTGAATTAATGCAGGCTTTCAACTCTTCGGGATGATGCGCATAGTCATCTATAAAAACCAGTTTCTCTGTTTTTATCTGGTAATCAAAACGTCTTTTCACACCACGGAAAGTTTTCAATCCTTCACGGATCTTTTGTTCCGGAATATTCATCAGACAAGCAACAGCTACTGCTGCTATTGAATTCTCTACATTATGCAAGCCCGGCAAACCTAAGGTCATATTTTTGAATACTCCTTTTGGTGTTGCTACTTCATACTGATAAGCTGCATTTTCAATCTTAATATTTTGAGCAAAATAATCGGCCGTTGTATCACTTACAGAATAAGTTATGGCTTGTTTTCCTGAAGCAATATTATTTACAATACTTTTCTTCAAGATCAATTTTGATCTTACCTGGCTAGCAAACAAAGAGTACGATTCCTCCATGTATTTTTTATCCCCGTAAATATCCAAATGGTCTGCATCCACAGAAGTGATAACAGCAATTTCGGGATGAAGGGTAAGAAATGAACGATCGTATTCATCGGCTTCTACAACTGTAAGAGTTGAGAGTTGAGAATTAAGAGTGGAGAGTTCTAATTTTGTGCTTAATAATAAATTTGTATTATAATTTTGAGTAATTCCTCCCAAAAATGCAGAAGGATCAAGATCAGCCGTTTTTAAAACATGCGCAATTAATGAGGAAGTCGTTGTTTTCCCATGTGTTCCTGCAACACCTATTGTATAGGAAGCCTCTGTGATCATCCCTAATACTTCAGCACGTTTTTTAATGTTAAAATTGTTTGCCTTAAAATAATTAAATTCTTTATGATCAGCAGGTATTGCCGGGGTATAAACTATAAGGATTTCAGATTTTGGATTTTGGATTTTGGATTTTAAAAAATTAATATCATCTTCAAAATGAATATCAATTCCTTCTGCAATTAATTCATTGGTAAGCTTTGTTGGCGTTTTGTCATAACCACTCACACTTTTCCCCATTGCATTAAAATAGCGTGCAAGAGCGCTCATTCCAATGCCCCCAATCCCTAAAAAATATATGTATTGTATGTTTTTCAAAACCTGATTTTATTTTACTCTGCCATTTATTAAACTCAATACTTCATTAGCAATTACATTTGCCGAATCCTGAAATGCCATTCCTGAAATATTTTCTGATAATTTGTAACATTGTTCCACATCATTAATTAATGTTAATGTTTCGGTACAAAGTTTTTCACGTGCTTCAGAATCTTTAATTAAAATCGCAGCATTATGAGTTACTAATGCCATTGCATTTTTTGTTTGATGATCTTCAGCAACATTCGGTGATGGGATCAAAATACAAGGTTTTTTTACCAAACATAATTCCGATACAGAGCTTGCGCCTGCACGTGAAATCACCAGATCTGCAACAGAATACGCATAATCCATTTTTTGAATAAAATCAAAGGCCTTAATTCCTTTACCTTCGTATTTAGCAACAGCTTGCTTTGCCGTTTCGTAAAACCCTTTACCGGTTTGCCATACCAACTGAATATTATTTTTTTCAAATGCCCCCAAACAATTAAGGATACTCTCATTTATAGTACGTGCACCGAGACTTCCGCCAATCACTAAAATTGTTTTTTTATCGGCACTTAAACCAAATGTCTCCAAGCCTCTGTCACGTTTGCCTTCTAAACTTAATATATCCTGGCGTATAGGATTTCCAGTCAATAGAATTTTTTCTTTCGGAAAATATCTTTCCATCCCCGAATACGCAACACAAATTTTATCCACTTTTTTAGAAAGAATTTTATTTGTGATCCCTGGATATGAATTTTGTTCCTGTATCAAGGTAACTATGCCTTTATTAGCAGCCACCTGCAACATAGGACCGCTGGCGAATCCACCAGTGCCAATTACTGCATTGGGTTTAAACGTTTTAAGAATTTTATTTGCTTTCAATAAACTACTGATAAGTTTAAATGGAAAAGCCAAATTCGACATGGTCAATTTGCGCTGAAAACCACTGATCCAAAGGCCTTCAATTTTGTACCCGGCCGCAGGAACTTTTTCCATTTCCATTTTGCCTTCTGCACCAACAAATAAAAATTCTGCATCCGGACGCAACGCCTTAATAGCATTGGCAATGGCAATGGCAGGAAAAATATGTCCTCCTGTCCCTCCCCCACTCACTATAATTTTAAGCGGCTGCAAGTTCGCCTCCTTCCATACTAGTTTCGTTGTCGCGACTAACGCTCAATATCATTCCAATAGCAATACTTGTAAACCATATTGATGTACCTCCCATACTCACTAAAGGCAATGGCTGCCCCGTCACCGGGAACAAATTTACTGCTACGGCCATATTTATCATGGCCTGAAACACTAAACTAAATGTTAATCCAATTGCAAGCAAACTGCCAAAAGTACGCTCGCTTTTATTGGCGATCTTCACTCCTCGAAATAATAAAATGAGGTATAAAAAAACGATAATTACAGCTGCTATAAGGCCCCACTCTTCAATAACAATTGCAAAAATAAAATCAGATGATGCCTGCGGTAAAAAATTCCGCTGCATGCTATTACCGGGACCTTTCCCCATTATACCACCTGTAGCAATAGCAATTTTGGCTTGTTCGGCCTGAAAGTTACTTTCGCTATCACCTTTACTAAAGTTTTCTATACGTGCCTTCCACGTAGCACCACGTGGGATCGCATTTGGAAAATTAAAAACCATTACAATTATAACAAGCCCTACGGCAATACCTGAACCTATCAACAGAAGCAGGTGTTTCGCATTCATCCGTCCTATGAACATTAACACAAAACATGTCATAAAAAGTATGGCAGCAGTAGAAAAATTAGAAGGTAAGATCAAAAGACAAATAATTCCTACAGGTGCAACGATCGGTAAAAATGCTTTCTTAAAATCTTTAATGACATTTTGTTTGATCGATAACATACGCGCTACGTATGTTATCAATGCAAGTTTAGCAAAATCAGAAGTTTGAAAAGTTAAGGAAGTGCCCGGAATTGCGAGCCAACGACTGGCATCACCTGCACTTACTCCATTCAGCAAGGTATATAGTAATAATGGTGCAGCGAGAAAAATTGCAAGTTGAGATATTCTTGAAAAATAGGAATACTTCACTTTATGAACAAAGTATACAAGCAAAATTCCAGAGCCCATAATAAAAACATGTTTGATCAAATATGATCCGGTATCTCCTCCTTTATAGCGGTAAGCTAAGGCGATGATAGAGCTATATACAACCAATACAGATAAAAGGGAAAGCAGTAACACCACTGTCCAGATCGCCTTATCACCTTTTATGTATTTGAATAGATTCATGTTAATTTTTATAAGCCTCTCACTGCTTGTTTAAACTGCGTTCCACGATCTTCATAATCCTCGAACAAATCAAAACTTGCACAGGCAGGAGATAATAAAACAGTATCACCTTTCTTACCTAACCTGTATGCCTGAGCAACTGCTTCTTTCGCAGAGTTAGCTTCCATAATGATCTCAACCATTCCTCCGAATGCTTTGATTATTTTTTTATTATCTGCACCCAAACAAATAATTGCTTTTACCTTTTCCTTTACCAGCTCATTTAGCATGGAATAATCGTTTCCTTTATCAACACCACCAAGAATAAGGATAACAGGTTTATCCATACTCTCCAATGCATACCATGTGGAATTTACATTAGTGGCTTTTGAGTCGTTGATAAACTCAATACCATGAACATTACCAACTAACTCCAGGCGATGATCGATGTTATGAAAATCAGAAAGACTTTCGCGGATCGTTTCCTTCCTGATCTCAACCAGTTTAGTGGTGACACCAGCTGCCATGGAATTGTAGATGTTGTGTTTACCTTGTAGCGCAAGTTCTTGAATTGTCATAAATAAAGGGTTTGTGTTATTTGTGTTTATTACTATTTGATTGTTTTCGTTTAAGTATGCACCTATTTCAACTTCCTGTTTAATCGAAAAAGGATATTGTTTCGCGCTGATTGTTTTTTTTGTTAATTCTCTTGCTATTATTTCATCATCAATACAATAAATGAATGAATCGTTCTCTGTTTGATTTTGTATGATCCTGAATTTTGAATCAACATAATTTTGCATTTCATAATTATATCTGTCTAAATGGTCGGGTGTAATGTTTAACAATATTGCTATGTCAGCTTTAAAATCAACCATTCCGTCCAACTGAAAACTACTTAACTCTAATACATAATAATCAAGGTCGTTCTTATCTGTGCGTCCCGCATTTTCTGCCACCAGCATTGCAAAGCTCTTTCCGATGTTCCCACAAAGCCCTACATTTAATCCGGCTTTTTTGAGAATGTGGTAGATAAGAAGTGTTGTTGTGGTTTTTCCATTGCTGCCTGTTATGCATATTTTTTTTGCATTGGTATAACGTCCGGCAAATTCGATCTCCGAGATCACCGGAATACCTTTTATATGCAAGGTTTTTATTAAGTCAGCTTTATCAGGGATACCCGGACTTTTCACCACTTCATCCGCATTAAAAATCAATGCTTCCGTGTGTTTCTCTTCCTCCCACTTAATTTCATATTTTGAAAGAACGCTTTTGTACTTGTCTTTTATTTTTCCTTTATCTGAAAGGAAAACATCAAAGCCTTTCCTTTTCGCAAGCACCGCTGTGCCCACTCCACTCTCCCCACCGCCAAGTATTACCAAGCGTTTCATTTTATCTCAGTTTCAAGGTAACAATGGTTAATACTGCCAGCATAATCCCAATGATCCAAAAACGAGAAACAATTTTTGATTCATGCATTCCCAATTTCTGATAATGATGATGCAGGGGGGCCATTTTCAAAAAGCGATGTTCCTTGGCATATTCAATTCCATATTTTTGTTTCCTTCGTTTGAAAATGAATACCTGCATCATCACCGATAAATTTTCCACAAGAAAAACTCCACATAGAATAGGTATAAGAAGTTCTTTACGAATTGCGATAGCGAAAACCGCAATGATACCACCCAATGCAAGACTACC
>JAZKBX010000209.1:0-4727 GCA_040388455.1 Bacteroidota bacterium | reverse complement strand
GCAGTAACAATGATGATGACAATCGGAATAAATATTAACCATGACCACTTTTTATACCCATCACCTAAAAATGAAAGCAGCTCGGAATAATCAAATTCATTATTTTTTACAAATGGAATAGTGGTTTTCATTGACTTAGTTTCCTCAGAAGAATATTCAGGCATCAGAGCAAACTGCGAAGCTTCATTAACGATCTCAATTGGATTAGCACCCTTCGCAACACTTTGAACACGATCACGAACTACAACACCATTATGAAAATACAGTGTAACACCAACTATCAAACCTATTCCAACCTGGCCCAGCACTTTAAATTTCCCTGCCAATCCTTTTTTATCTTTTTTGAATACCTTAATGTAATCATCCAGAAAACCAATAGCACCAAGCCATACAGTTGACAATAGCAATAAAAGAATGTATACATTATGTAATTTCGCAAACAACAATGTTGGAACAACAATGGCTGAAAGAATAATTAAACCACCCATAGTAGGTGTCCCTTTTTTTTGCAACTGGCCATCTAATCCCAAATCGCGAACGGTTTCACCAACTTGTTTTTTCTCTAACAAATCAATGATACGTTTTCCGAATACCAATGAGATCAATAATGAAAAAATGAGCGCCATTGCCGCACGAAAAGAGATGTATTGAAACACCCCGGCTCCAGGGAAATTAAACTGCTTATCTAAAAATTCAAATAAATAGTAGAACATTATTTAATGGGTTATAATTGTTTTTTTTATATAAAATCTTTCTGCATCGCATTTAGCTGATTTTAATCAGAGCTGCGGAATATTACTTTTCAAATAATTTAAAATTCTCCTTTAAAACCAGCATATCATCAAATGGATGTTTCACTCCTCTTACCTCTTGGTATTTCTCATGTCCTTTACCAGCAACAAGTATTATATCTCCAGCCTTTGCAATTGAACAAGCCATTTTGATCGCTTCGCTTCTATCTGTAATGGATATCGTTTTTTTATGGTTCACTGCATCCACCCCCTTTTCCATTTGCTTAATAATTGCTTCCGGTTCTTCACTGCGAGGATTATCAGAAGTAAGAATAACTTTATTACTTAGATCGCAGGCAATCTTTGCCATGATAGGTCGCTTAGCAGCATCGCGATCTCCACCGCAACCAACAACAGTTATTACTTGTTCATTCCCGGTACGTATATCCTTAATGGTTTTTAAAACATTCATCAATGCATCAGGAGTATGCGCATAATCAACAATTCCTATTATTCCATTATCAGAACGTATATATTGAAAACGGCCTTCTACTGAGCTCAAGGTGCTTAATGTGGTAAGCACATTTGTTTTATCTTCTTTTAACAAAACCGCTGTAGCATACACTGCTAAAAGATTATAGGCGTTAAAATTTCCGATCAGCTTACTCCAAACTTCATTGTTATCAATATTCAAAAGCAATCCGCTAAATTGATTTTCCACTACTTTGCATCTAAAATCAGCCATTGCATGAAGTGAATATGTTTTTCTTGTTGCTTTTGTATTTTGCAACATCAATTCACCATTCGCATCATCTTTATTTGTTAGGGCAAAAGCATCAGGACCTAACATATCAAAGAATCGTTTTTTTGCTTTTATATATTCCTGAAATGTTTTGTGGTAATCCAAATGATCATGTGTGATATTTGTAAAAACCCCGCCCGAAAAATGAATTCCGGAAATACGATTTTGCATTACCGCATGCGAACTCACTTCCATAAAACAATGAGTACAACCTTTATCCAACATCTGGCGAAGCAATGCATTCAATTGTTTTGCATCCGGTGTTGTATGCGTTGCAGGAATAATTTCATTGTTGATCTGGTTTTTTACTGTTGACAACAAACCCACATTATATCCCATTTTTTTAAATAAACTGAACAATAATGTAACCGTTGTTGTCTTCCCATTTGTTCCGGTAACACCCACTAAAACTAAACTTTCGGAAGGGTTATCATAAAAATTACCGGCAACGATACCAAGCGCAACAGAAGCATCGTTTACTTTTATATAAGTGATCTTCTCATTTAATGTATTCGGCAACTCTTCACACAAAACGGCAACAGCACCTTTAGCAATAGTATCATCAATGTATTTATGTCCATCACTCAATGTCCCTTTAACAGCAACGAATAAACTATCCATTTCAATTTTACGGGAATCAAAACTTATAGCTGCAATAGCCACATTGGTTGAACCAATGATCTCAACTAAACCTACTTTATATAATATGTCTTTTAATAACTTCATCTGAAAATGATTACACCGATTATAAAATGATTACTCCGATGCTGTTTTTTTGCTTATTGTTTATTTCTTTCCCATTGCCTATTCTCCAATGGGCTTTATTATAACAGTGTTAATTCTATTTCGGTTCCCTTTGTAAATATTGTTCCCGCAATTATTGATTGTTTAGCAACAGCGCCTCTCCCATTCAATTTCACTCTCATGTAATTATTGTTTTCTAATAAGAATAATACATCTCTTGCGGTCATACCCGCTAAATTGGGAACGATACCACTTTTCAATTCTTCCTCAATTTTATTTGAGGCCATTTTAACATAGGTTGAATCGATCGTTGCACTATAAACCCATTCTGCATTTTTATTATTTGTATTATTTTTGATCTTTAATGCAGTCAATACATTTTGAATTTCGGATTGAGATCCATTTTTTACAGTTGGTGCTTTAATGGAATATTGTGGTTGAACCGCATTAATTTCTTTATGAATTTCCAAGCTGGTTGAATACACTTTATCGGCAACGTCTTTAAATACCGGCCCAGCCACTGCCCCACCATAATAAGCATCTCCGGTAGGAGAACTTATCACAACAATGCATGAATATTTTGGGTTATCTGCCGGGAAGTAACCAACAAATGAAGCCAGGTAACTAACACCACCAGTTTTATAATTCCCACCTTTTGCAATTTGCGCAGTACCAGTTTTGCCGGCCACTCTATAATCTGCAGCTTTCAAACTTCTAGCAGTACCATTTGTAACAACCCCCTCCATCATCTTTTTTGCTTTATCAATTGTAGGCTGTGAACAGATGGAAGAATTTATTACTTCAGGCTCAAAAGTTTTAATGGTTTTACCACGCTTACGGATTTCTTTTACAAACATTGGTCTCATCATTTTACCGTTGTTTGCCACTGCATTATAAAATGTTAATGTCTGCATTGGAGTGATGGTTAACTCATAACCAATACTCATCCATGGCAAAGTAGTTCCTGACCAATCTTTATCTTTCGTGTTTTTAATACGAGGCATTGCTTCACCTGGAAGGCTTATTTTTAAAGGTGAATTAAAATTCATCTGACATAAACGATCAACAAATTTTTGTGGATCTTTTGAATAATAACGAGTGATGATTTTTGAAACACCCACATTGGAGCTTTGTTCAAATACCTCCTGAACAGTGATCTCACTTTTTTCAGGGCGGTGAGAATCTTTCATTGTGCTGTTATAATATTTATGAGTACCATCTTCAATATCAATAACATCATCCAGATCAATATAACCGTCTTCCATTGCTGTCATCAGAGAGGCTAACTTAAAAGTTGAACCGGGCTCCGTAGCATAACCAACAGCGTAATTCAGGTTTTCCAAATACGTTGATGAGTCTTTTCTGGTAAGATTTGCGATTGCTTTTATTGCACCCGTTTTCACTTCCATCAAAATCAAACATCCGTGAGCAGCCCCATGCTTTTTCAAACAATTCATTAATGAATTATGCGCCACATCCTGAATGTTAATATCAATGGTGGAAATAACATCAGCACCATCTTCAAGTGTTACTTCGTTTTCATCATTTATAGATTTCCAAACGCCTCCGGCAATTTTTTGCATTAAGCGCTGTCCGCTTTCACCTTGCAAATAATTATTATAGGCTACTTCCATTCCATAAGACTTACCGGTTCCGGCATCATTATACTTTCCGATAGTACGAGCTGCTAAACTTTGAAATGGACGTTCGCGCTTGTTGGTTTGTAAATAAGTAAAACCACCTTTGTTACGTCCCTTACGAATAAGAGGGAATTTTTTTATTCTTTGCAACTCTGTATATGAAACTCCTCGCTGAAGTGTAACCCACCTGTCGCCTTCTTTACGAGCCTTTACTAATATTTTTTTATACTCCTTTTGAGATCTGTCCTGAAACATTTTAGAAAAGGAGTATGCTAAAGAATCAACATTATCGTAAAATATATCTTTGGTGATAGCATCTGTATTTACATCCATCCCTACTTCATAATAAGGCAAAGAGGTAGCTAACAGAATCCCGTTATTATCATAAATATTACCGCGTATCGCTTCAATGTCGAATAATTTGGTAGAGAAGTTTTTTGATTTAGACCGCCATTCCTCACCTTCAGAGAACTGAATGACACAAACTTTATAAATAATGGCAAAACCAAAAAGGCATATAAAAAAGTATATCAGGTATACGCGCCACAATATGTCTTTTTTATCGTCCAATGTTTCTTATTTATTTTCAGCGTTTGTGAATACTGTATGAACTACTATTTTTTTTGGCGGCACTACACTCTGTACAATACCAGTTTGTTTAACTGCCAATGCCTTCGCTACTTCCGTCTGCTTGCTTTTTATTACTAATGAATCTTTTTCAACGATATATAATGTTCTTAATTCTTTAATTTCATTCGTGAGATTATTAACTTTCCGAACCTGATCATCGGCATAATAACCGTTAGCTAT
>JAZKBX010000208.1:1351-7912 GCA_040388455.1 Bacteroidota bacterium | reverse complement strand
CGCTTGCTATCTATTTCAAATTCCATTACATCACTTAATATTAATGTTTCCAAATGCTGTGCTGTACGATCTGAAGATGAAAGATCAGACAAACGCAAATTCTGATTTTTAATACATTCCCCAATAACCTGACGTACCGTTCGTGCATTACCAAAATGCTTATCCCGTGAGTTATAAATGTGGCTGAAATATTTTTTTAAATGCGCTTCGGCCTCTTCGTCTGCTGAAATTTTTTCTTTCGCTAATATAGAACTGGCAATAGAATACATTTCATCAGGTGAATAATCATTGAAGTTAAAAGTCCGGTCGAATCGTGATTTTAATCCGGGATTGGAATCCACAAATTCATGCATTTTATCAGGATAACCAGCTACAATAACCCCAAAGTGTCCACGCAGATCTTCCATTCGTTTTAAAATTATTTGGATGGCCTCATGTCCGAAATCATTAGCCCCCGCCTTGTTTGACAAAGCGTATGCTTCATCAATAAACAAAAGACCTCCCTGAGCCTCTTCAATTTTTTCACCTGTTTTTATTGCTGTTTGACCAACAAATCCCGCGACAAGTCCCTCTCTGTCAACTTCCACCACATGCCCTCTTTCAAGTAACCCCAAACCTTTATAGATCTTTGCAATTATTCTGGCAACGGTTGTTTTTCCGGTTCCCGGATTCCCTGTAAATATACTATGCAAAGAAAATTTGTTAAGAACATCTCTACCGGTTTCTTTATAAAATCGAACCAGTTTTACTAACTCATTTATTTCTTCTTTAATATTACTCATTCCTGTAAGGGCATTCAATTCAGCTAACCCCTCTTTCAGTAATTTTTCGTTTACCTCTAATTTCAATTTTTTAGTGTTGCGTCCTTTAAATACTTTTTCAATGTCGGCATATTCAATAGTTGAAAGAGTTTCGTTAGATAGTTCCGCAACATTTGCAGTATCCATCAATCGTAAACCTAAATTCATTTTAGCTTCATCAATAATGGAAAACACAAATCGGGCATTACCAAAAGCTTTGTCACGATTCCGATAGGCTTCAACAAGCATTTCTTCTAAAAACAGTTTCGAGTCGGCAGTTAATAGTACTCCTTTTTTCATACTTGCTAAATCAGCAATTGAAACCATTTCTTCTGGCAAATAATCTTCAAAATGAAAATAGTGGCTAAAACGTGATTTTAAACCTGGGTTAGAATCTATAAATTGTTTCATTTCTTTTGGGTAACCGGCACACATAATGGCAATATCTCCTGTACCATCCGACATTTCTTTCAGTAATATTTCTAATACCTCATGACCAAAATCGTTTGAATCTTCTTTGGCTCTTGTTAAGGAATAAGCTTCATCAATAAATAAGATACCTCCTTTAGCTTCTTCTATTATTTTTTTAACCTTAGGTGCTGTTTGCCCGATGTATTGTGCTACCAGATCGGAACGGTCCACTTCTTTTACATGCCCCTTTGATAAAAGTCCCATTTTTTTGTAAAGCCGGCCAAGCATGTTTACCACCGTAGTTTTACCGGTTCCGGGATTACCTGTGAAAATACTGTGAAGATTTAATTTTCCTGAATCGTCAAAACCTTTTTCTTTCCGGAGTTTGGTGAAGTTGATATAATTTATATGATTTCGGATATTTTTTTTCACTTCATCCAAACCAATCAACTCATCCAATTTTACAAGCAGTTGATCAACGGTTTCTTCATTTACAGGTTCATTTAAAGTGGCTGGAGTGATATGTGCTTGTTCTGCATTTACAAATGGTTCTAAAACACCTTCTTCATTTGTTTGTCCCATTTCAAAAGGAACAAGTGCAACGAGGGTATCCATAAACACAATTTCTACGGTATATTTATCGTCTTTCCAGGAGCCGGAAAATTCGCTTCCCCAGCCCGCATCAAACGTATAGATCAAATTTTGTTTGTCTTTTTCTATATATCCTATTCGTGAAGTCTGTCCTTTGGGTTGTCCTGCATCATCATAAAAATTAAAGAAGAATTCATAATTCCAATCAGTTGCAGTTTTTGTTTTTATTTTAAATTCCACCCATAAATATGGGGTTTGATTGCGATCGAATTTTTTTAAATATGTTCTTTCTGTTATCTTCCAGCTATCAAAAACACCTGAAAATAATTTCACTGATTCAACAGTAAAATATGGATTCGCAGATGTTGTTACTTTCCCGACATCCTCAACAAAAAAAGTTTTTGAACCTACAAATTCATCATCGATATATGCTTCCCAGGAATAATTTCCTTTTGTCCAGAAGCTGCCTTCTGCAGCATTCCCCCATCCATCACGTATATAAATTATGTTATCGTTTATAGTAATAACCACAGAAGAATCAATACTGCATAATTCTGAGCGAATACCTGCAATTAAAGAAAAAGCTTTGAGTGTAACTTTGGCCTTCCATTCCTGTTCATCAAACAATTTATTATAAAATGAAAATTCAGTACGTATATACGAAGTTTCCATTCTATCAAATACGGTACGGTATTTTTTTGTTGCATTCACCATCCATTCGTCTGATGAGAACACTTTCATGTCTTTGAATTTATAATTTTTTGCCATTACAAAATCTTTTTGGATTTTATATAATTTGTTTTGTATATAATAGACTTTAAATAAGAAAATTAGTTTAATACAATCAGCCGCACTTTCTCGACAAGCTTTAAAGGACCACGCGCTTGGTCATTTAGAGCTTGTCGAGAAAATAGTGTGTGTGCATTTTCAACTCCGGTTTTCGATGATTTTTATTCCAATATTTAGGGGAAACAATTCCACTAATTTTTATTAAAAATTTTTACTGAGGAGAGCCAGGGGCCTTATCAGCGACAGGAGCTTTAGGTAGCCAACATCCTTCGTATTTAAAACTTAATTTATTATAATAATCACTGCTGTAAAATGCCACTCTATCCAATATTGTATCCACTTCCGATTGATTCAATCCTGCGGCTTCCCTCAAACTCAACACATAGATCCAGTTTTCTTTTTTACACATCCAACAATTATACATTTTATAATTTATGTCTAAAAGATCCCAGGAAAATTCATCTTTCTTTTTGTCGGGTACTGGAAACATAGCACTCATCACCTGCAAATAAAATTTTCCGGGAGTAGTAGGGAAATCAAATACATCGATCCATACAGTAGCATCTTTTATCTTTATAGACCATTGTCCATCTTTTGCACCGCGACAAGCCAACACGTCCATTTTTAATCCGACAATACTGGTTTCAATTAAGTGTGCTACTTCTTTTAATTGCATAATTTAAAGTTTTGAGCTTGAATATAAAAATACAAAATATTATCGCTAATGATGGTCTGTTTTCTCAGACATATCTCTAACTCAAACGAGAGTCCATTAAAAGTTCTAAATCTTTATATGCTTCAATAGTTTCTTTTTTCATTCTTTCAACGATGTGATTAACTGAAAGGATATCATCGATCAGCTCCACACTTTGCCCTGCGCACCATAATGATTGATAGTTGCCGGGTTTTATAGATTTTTCAAGTTTTTTCATTCCACTTAACTGCACCCACATTTTGAAATATTTTTTTGTGGTTGAATTATTGGATAACGTCTTTTCCAGCCAATTTTGTTTATACCCGATTTTTTGAGCAAACGGTGTATTAATGATCGTACAAGGTGTCCCCGAAATTTTTTCTGTAAGTACAATATCATTCATCTTTGAAGCTACAATAGCATTTTTGTAATCATTACTAACTGTGGCTTCAACACTTGCAATAAAGCGCGTACCTACCGAAACACCGGCAGCACCAAGTGAAAGCATGGATAAAATTCCTTCACCATTAGCAATTCCACCGGCAGCAATAACAATTTTATCCGGAAAATGATGATGTAAGGAAGGAACTAAAACCTGTAAAGTATTTGGTCCTGCATGTCCTCCTGCACCTTGTCCTACTGCTATAAAACCATCACAACCCAGATCATAACATTTTTGTGCATGCTCAATATTGGTTACATCGCAAAATACTTTAGCTCCATACGAATGTGCTTTTATGATCACTTCTTTTGGGCTACCTAAAGAGGTGATGTAAAATGGAACTTTTTTCTCTACACATATCTTCAGATGCTGTTCATAGAGAGGGTTGGTTTTTTGTACAATTAAATTTACTCCGTATGTTCCTTTGGTTTTTAATTTGCTTTTTTCAGCATTCAGTTTATCCAATATCTGTTCGAATTCTTCATTTTTCCGGTAATTCAAACTTGGAAAAGAACCTGCAATACCACTATTCATCGCTGCAATAACCATCGCATCATTACTTACCAAAAACAACGGTGCCATGATCATTGGAAAATCGATATTTAATAATTCTGTAAGTTTTGTTTTCATTTTCGTAAATTATTTTGATGGATAAGGTAAAATAGTTTATTTTTGGTTGCTTGTAAAGATACAATAAATATAAAAATAGAGAATTAGAGAATTAGAGATTTAATAAATTTGCCAAATCTCCAAATCTCCAAATCTCCAATTCACAATTAAAACTATGGCAGTAACACGTGTATTCGAAATCATTCCTCAATTACTTGAGAAGTATAATAAACCAGATGCTCTTGCAGCAAAAGAAAATGGCCAATGGGTGAAATATTCTACTCAACAGTTTGCCGATTCGGTAAATTACCTGAGTTATGGTTTACTTGGTTTAGGTATTGAACGGGAGGATAAGATCGCTATCATTTCGAACAACCGTCCTGAATGGAATTTTGCTGATTATGGTATCCAACAATCCGGTGCTGTTAGTGTGCCTATTTATCCGACTATCAGTGAAAACGATTTGAATTTTATTTTGAATGATGCCAAAGTGAAATATATTTTTGTTTCTAGTGCTGATCTATACAAAAAAATCAAGGCTGTTGCTGCTAATGCTCCAACGGTGAAGGAAATATATACGTTCAATAAAATTGAAGGCGCTAAACATTGGACGGAATTAGTAGAAGCCGGTAAAAAAGATCCGAAAGCTGCCGAAATTGAAGTAATTAAAAAGTCAATTAAGCCGAACGATCTATTAACAATATTATATACCTCCGGAACAACAGGAAATCCAAAAGGTGTAATGCTTTCGCATAATAATTTATTGAGTAATTCATTCGCCACGCAAAATCTTTGTCCCTTTAACGGAAGTTGGAAAGCATTAAGCTTTTTGCCGCTTAACCACGTTTATGAACGTATGTTAACCACCTTATATATGTATAAAGGTATATCCATTTATTATGCCGAAAGTCTTGAAACAATTGGGGATAATTTAAAAGAAGTACAACCGGAAGTGTTCTCTACCGTTCCGCGTTTACTCGAAAAAGTATATGATAAAATTGTAGCTAAAGGAACTGACCTGAAAGGAATTAAACATAAAATGTTTTTTTGGGCACTTGATCTTGGCTTACGTTATGAGCTAAATGGCGCTAACGGATGGTGGTATGAATTTCAGTTGAAAATTGCGAACAAATTAATTTTCAGCAAATGGCGCGAAGCATTGGGTGGAAACATTGTAGCTGCTGTATCGGGTGGTGCAGCTTTACAACCAAGATTGGCACGCGTATTTAATGCTGCTAAAATTACCGTTCTTGAAGGTTACGGTTTAACCGAAACATCTCCGGTTGTTGCGGTTAATAGCTTTCAGCCGAATGGTATTCATTTTGGCACCGTAGGGCCAGTGATTGACGGAGTTACTGTTAAAATAGCTGAAGATGGTGAAATATTAGTAAAAGGTCCGAATGTAATGTTGGGTTATTATAACCGTCCGGATGCTACTGCTGAAGTGATTGACAGTGAGGGATGGTTCCATACAGGTGATATTGGAATGTTTGTAGAAGATCGTTTTTTGAAAATTACCGATCGTAAAAAAGAAATCTTCAAAACGTCAGGTGGAAAGTACATTGCACCCATGATCCTTGAAAATAAATTGAAAGAATCACCATTTATCGAGCAGGTAATGGTAATTGGTGAAAATCAAAAATATGCATCTGCTCTTATCGTTCCTTCATTTATTTTCTTAAAAGAATGGTGTATCAGAAAAGGAATTCCTTATACTTCAAATGAAGAAATAATCAAAAATGAGGAAGCAAAAAAACGTATTCTTGAAGAAGTAGAAAAAGTAAATAAAGGCCTGGCACAATTCGAAACTATAAAACGTCCTGAATTATTGCCACGTGAATGGACAATTGAAAATGGTGAAATGACCCCTAAACTTTCCTTTAAACGTAAAGTGATCATGGCTGCTAATAAGGATTTGGTGAATAAGATTTATAGTGAATAAAAGTTTATGATCAGAGGATTTAATAAATCGTATAGGATTTATTAAAATAAAATTTTGTTATAAAAAAACACCATGCTAAAAACATGGTGTTTTTTATTTTACTCTCTTGTCAATAGTTTTTTAACAAACCGCTTACATTTGGTGAAAACATCATTCGGGACTTGTTTCGGAATCTCGTTGATGCTGAATCAAATTCAGAAGGACAGAGATTAATAGATCATTGCGCTCGCTCTTTTGGTATTATTAACATTGTAAGGCAATATTTACAATATTCGTAACATTG